>JBBRCP010000132.1:0-1569 GCA_038204785.1 Erysipelotrichales bacterium | reverse complement strand
ACAGGGACCGATATTTTGGATATTGGATGCAATGCAGAAAATTCCAGTTCGCAATTGCTTCAGTTCGCTAAAATGGGCAATGCATTTGCGAAAAACGTTCGAAATATCACTAACCCACGCGTCGCACTTTTAAATATCGGCTCAGAAGATAAGAAGGGTGACACTGTACATAAAGAGACATTTGAACTCATAAGTCGCGAGGCGAATATCAATTTTATCGGAAATATTGAGGGTCGTGATCTTTTGATGGGTGTTGCTGATGTGATTATTACCGATGGTTTCAGCGGAAATATTGCGCTGAAAACAATGGAAGGTACAGCGGCTGCTTATCAGATATTGTTGAAGGACGTGTTCAATACTAACTTGTTCAATAAACTTGCTGCGCTGGTAATTGCGAAAGAAATGCGTATAGCGAAAGGTCATTTGGATTATCGAAAGTACGGTGGAGCTATTTTGGCTGGAATCAATTATCCAGTGATCAAAGCACATGGATCCAGTGATAGTGAAGCCTTCTATAATGCTGTTTTACAGTGTAAAAAACTGATTGAGACATCCGCCATCGATAAGATGAAGAAGGATATTGTATGACTATCATCGATTGGTTGAAAGACTTAGGAATCTTCGTCACCCATAGTGAATTGATTGAGCAATCATTTTTTCATTCATCCTATGTGAATGAACATCCGGAAACACTTCATGATAACGAACGACTCGAATTCATGGGTGATGCGGTATTACAAGTCTGGGTTTCAAAAGTCCTTTACTTACTACAACCGTCTCTTCATGAAGGTGAGATGACAACACTGCGTGCACAACTGGTTTGTGAGGAAGCGTTGGCTGAATACAGTCGTAAACTTGAACTCAATCAGTTCCTTAAATTAGGTTTCGGTGAAGAAAAAACCGGTGGAAGGAATCGTAATTCCGTAATAGCCGATGCGTTTGAGGCATTTTTGGGAGCCTTGTATCTGGATGGCGGATTTGAAGCGGTTGATGTGATCCTCAGAAAAACAGTCCCCGTTCCGTCACTTTCTAAAACACTACAGTTGATTGTTGATTATAAATCAAGATTACAGGAATTTGCGCAATCAGATGATCGTAAGACACTTGTTTATGAACTACTATCTTCAACTGGACCTTCTAATAAATTGGAATTTGAAGTGGCGGTCATCGTTGATGGTATCTTGATGGGAAAAGGTAAAGGAAATTCGAAAAAGAAGGCTGAACAAGCTGCTGCCAAGAATGCATTGGAGAAACTTGTTCGATAGGTGAAAGTCATGATACAAGAAAAATGGGGCGAAGCAGCCGGGCAACCGGTAATTCTAGCGACGATCGAAAATGAATTTTTACGTGTCAAGGTCAGTAATTACGGAGCGATCATTCAATCGATCCAGATTAAACAATTACAAGATCTGGATGTTGTTTTAGGTTTTGATACGGTCGACGAATACACCAATGATGATACATATATCGGAGCACTGGTCGGTCGAACAGCCAATCGAATCGGTGGCGGTACTTTCAAGATCGATGGTAAAACTTATTCATTGGCACTCAATAACGGACCCAATAATC
>JBBRCP010000131.1:0-2197 GCA_038204785.1 Erysipelotrichales bacterium | reverse complement strand
ACCGGTTATGGAATTTCCGATCTGATTTCAGCCATTCGTTCAATCACATCCTTACCGCTGATCGTTATCAATAGTCATGCTCATATCGATCATGTTGGAGGTAACTTCGCATTTGATGAAGTCTTTATCAATCCGATTGCTTTAGTCGATGAAGCTTTCTATAATTCTGCACCTATACGAGAAATCGCATTGATCCGTACGATCAATGTCCATCAAGCAGTCAGCCGAGATTATTCGCTGACGCGCATGACAGCTGTCAATGAAGGTAAACTATTCGATTTAGGTAATAAGACAGTTGAAGTAATCGAAATTCCCGGTCATACAGAGGCTGATTTAGCTCTTTGGATCAAAGAGGATGGAGTCATGTTGACGGCTGACTCAGTCAACTATATCATGTGGCTATTCTTTTCAAATCAGGTTAAACAAAGTACGATCGTGAATTCGTTAACCAAATTAGCCTCTTACCCAATCAGAAGTATCATCGCTTCGCATCGACATACGCCACTTTCCATTCACTATCTCAATGAACTCCGTGATGTGATCGCCAACTTGCGTAAAGAGACATGTCTTGTTGTTGATCCCAAAACAATACCGTTGAGTGAGCATACGGATCTACTTGAATTTAAAACAATGATTTTACATAAAGAAGTACAGATCATCATGCGTGAGAATCAGTTTGACATCTATTAAAAACAGCGTATAATTCAAACTATGCAAAAAACGGAAGGAGAAAGCCATGAAAACATCACTTAGCGAAGTTATTGATTGTTTGTCTATTCAAGTAAAAGACGCAGGCACACAACTCCGGGAAGCAAATTCAGTTTCTTTGATCTATTTCAAAGAAGGTAGTTATCATTATTCTGTCCAGGAAGAACAGCACCAACATTTCGTGAAGATCGAAATCAGTGACCATCAAGATCTGTTAACTACAACGTGCAGTTGTCCTAAAGGATCGGATGGATTATGTGTTCATCAAGCAGCTTGTTTGTTAGATCTGCATCAACATTTGTTTCCTTCTGAACCGGAAACCGAAGATGAAGAAACATTCTCTGAGATTCCTTCCCATTCTGATTTATTTGAAAGTTTACAGGATATGGAAGTCGATCAACTGCTTGATATGTTGAGCGACTATATGATAGAGCATCCCGAATTAGCCGATTTTATCGAGGAGTATATACAACAATCCGATGAAGACGAACAACCACTGTTTCTTAACTGACAGTGGTTTTTTCTTGCATTACTCGCTTTTTATATAAAGAAAACCCACTACACGTAATAGTGCGGTAGGCATAACTATTTCATTCGGTTAACGAAGCAGATGATCAGCTAAGATCTTAATTCCGATAGCGATCAAGACCAGACCGCCAAGCAACTCAACTTTATTATCAAGCCACACTGCACAACGTTTCCCAATCAATACTCCGATCAACGATAAGGTGAATGTAACACCTGCAATGATCAGGGAAGTGGAGACGATTGGAAGTGCTAAAAAAGCAAAACTAACACCGACCGCCAAAGCATCAATACTGGTAGCTAGTGAGAAATAAAGCAATGATTTTGTGTCTTTTTCTTGATGTATATCACAGTTAAGATCTTTCGGTTGTAATCCTTCATAGAACATTTTTCCACCAATGATCGCTAACAGGATAAAAGCAACCCAATGATCATAGGATTGAATCGCTGTACTGAAGGTAGACCCTAACATATATCCGGCCCAGGTCATAAATCCTTGGAATACACCGAAGAAAAGTCCTACTTTAAACGCATAGCGAAGGCGGCTTTTTGATGCACAAAGTCCGTTGATCAACGAAACCGCAAAAGCATCCATCGATAATCCAACCGCAATAAGTAAAACGGCACTCAGTTCCATAACGCCTCTTTCCGGCAAATAAAAAGCTCATATCCGCCATTGGTTATGAGTCTCGTTGTTTAAGGTCAGCCAGATGATTGCTCATCGGTATGTTGACGTGACCACACACAGTGCCAAGTACTCCCTCATAAAGATAGTGTTATTGTAGTGGAAGTGATGTCTAATGTCAAGTTAGCCCCTCATGAAGATCGTGTAAAATAGGTGTGGAATTGAAAAAAGCGATAACTCCTCGTAAAATAAGGTTTGGAACACCAGAACTCTAGAAAGGAAATTATCGCATGACTATTTTAGCACAATTTCAAACGGAAAGCATGGTGAAAAAATGCT
>JBBRCP010000130.1:0-2209 GCA_038204785.1 Erysipelotrichales bacterium | reverse complement strand
AGATAACTTCGTATTCTCCCGGAACGATCGGAGTCGCACCGAGTACTTCATCCAATTGTTGGACTGCACTCTTCACATTTTCTGCCATTTCATCCAAAAGTTCTGCACCCTTCATTCCGCTTGCGGATTTAAAGGCCATTTTGATTCCATTATCGCCTTTTCCAACGATCATGATGTACCCTTGTGACCATGGATAGTCTTGAATCAGATCTTTCTTGGTTGATATAAACAGTTTACTGACAGACACCTCCATATAAGCAGCCACCATATTGACTATTCGTGGGTCCATTTCCGAACCATCTTTAACAAATGATTGAAGTTTATCCAGTTTTTCCTGTAGACCATATGTATCAAAGGGTTTTTGGTAGGATTTCTGTTCATTGACGACCCATTCTTCTTCGGAAGGAATTTCGACAGGAATAAACGAATAGCCTTGTTTTTTATTCATCTCGAATTGTGCGTTCAGATTATCACTGACGAGCTTTAACGCATCAGCAAGCTGATCCGGCAATTGGTTTAGCGAAAATTCAGCGATTCTTCCTTGGTGAATAGCACGAAACACGAGTCCTCTCTCACCCATAAAATCACGAATATCCATACTTCTGGTACGGACGCTATACGCTTTACCGCGGCTGTCGGTCGCTAATAGAGATACATAGTCAAATTCACTGCTTAAAGCATTCACCACTTGTTTAAGCGGTTGATGGATGCGTGCTAAATATTCTGAGGGTTGGATTTTCATAAGAGTCCTTTCTCTGATTCAGATTTCTCTGTAATAACTATAATGATAAACGCGTATTGAGATTGATGCAAGCAATCTCAATAAATTGAGTACTTTTTCGAACCACTTGAATGTGTTGTGATTCTTAGATAAAATAACTACAGAGGAATCATGATGAAAAAAATAAGCACTGAAGTCTGTTGCGGAACACTGAGTGATGCGTTAGTCGCCGAAACATGTAAAGTTGATCGTATTGAACTGAATCAAGCACTGGAACTTGGGGGTTTGACTCCGAGTAAGGGAAGTTTCCTTGAAGTGATCAAACAGATTAAACTACCGGTACTCTGCATGGTTCGATCTCATGCTGGGGGTTTTATCTATAATGAAAATGAATTCAAGGTAATGAAACAAGATGCATCCTACTTTTTAGAAAACGGAGCGGCCGGAATTGTATTCGGATTTTTGAAATCAGACTTAACAATCGATATCGATCATGTCAAAGAGATCGTTAGAATGGCGAATGGTAAAGAAACCGTGTTTCATAAAGCCTTCGATGTCACCAAAAACATGGAGGATTCAATTAAAATACTGATTGACTGTGGCGTAACTCGCATCCTTACCTCTGGTGGTAAAGACTCCGCACATTTATTGGAAGGTTGCATCACGATTGACCAACTCCGACGTAAATACGGTTCATACATTGAATTATTACCGGGGGGTGGTGTCACGGTTGAAAACTGTCGTGAGGTTGTACGTATCAGCGGTTGCGATCAGATCCATATGAGTGCCAAACGATCTTTTATCGATCCTTCTTCCCCTATCGTTCACGTAGAAACCGATCGTGAAACCCTTCAGAAACTACTTCATAATCTAACTTTGTCAACGGCGTGACAAATTCTTTATCCTGTGATACGATAGTCTCGCTACGTAGAAAAGAGGACATTATGACAGACATTAAACTTGTGATCTTCGACATTGACGGAACCTTGATTTCCGAGACCGGAAATCGAATTGAAGACTCAGCCGTTGAAGCGATTCATCAACTTAAAGCCAAAGGAATCAAAGTATTGATTGCGACCGGTAGAACGATCTATTATATTCATCCGCATGTCCGTGAAATCGTTGATCCCGATTATTTCGTAACGATCAATGGACAATGCTTATTGAACCGTCAGGAAAAAATCATTATCCGGCATGATTTGAACAGTGATTCTGTCAAAAAGCTACATGATTTCTGTGTATCGCATGATATCGCAATGGGCATCAAATACAGCGATGCCATTTATGTGACTCACAAGTATCTCGCCTTCGCTGAAACTTACGCGCAAGGAAAACCCTATAAAGAAATTATTCGTGATGATACCGTAACAGCCGATCATTACCTCACGCAAGAACCCGCAATGGGCATCTTTCTGATCGGTCATCCCGAAGAAGTGATGGAATTCTCGAAAGAAATGCCTGAATTTGCGTTCACAGCAGCTCGCAAGG
>JBBRCP010000129.1:0-2432 GCA_038204785.1 Erysipelotrichales bacterium | reverse complement strand
TAGTGTTAAAACTCCTTCACTGAATTATATGGATGTTAAAATCGTCGGGATTCTGGACCTCAAAATAGCAGCTCTCAATGATAGTTGGATGATCAGTGATCTGAACACCTCGCAGACATTGTTTGGTTACGGTAATTCTGTTAGTACGATCGCAATGCAAGTCAAAAAAGTATTTGCTTCAGATACAACAGCCATTGCTGTTGCGATGACATTGAATAATTCAAATCTCAAAGTTGCGGATTGGAAATCAGCGAACGCCGAACTTCTGAGTGGACTCAGCGGCCAGAGTATTTCTTCGACTATGATCCAAGTCTTCGTTATGGTTTCAGTCGTATTAGCGATTGCAAGTGTATTAGCTATTACTGTTATGCAGAAATCAAGACAATTAGGAATCCTCAAAGCGATGGGTATCAAAGACTCGATTGCCAGTCTGATTTTTATTTTTCAGGGATTGATACTTGGATTATTGGGAGCGATTATGGGTGTGGGTCTTGGACTGGGACTTTGTATCATGTTTGTGACCTTTGCAAAAGGGGCTGATGGTACGCCCGTTGTTCCACTGTACATAAACATGTCGTTTATTCTGATATCCGCCGGGATCGCTGTTATTTCATCGTTGATCGCATCATTTATACCGGCGAAAGCATCACTATCACTAAATCCAATCGAGGTAATACGCAATGGATAATGTACTTGAACTAAAAAATATCGAAAAAACATACGGAACTAAAATTAAGACGCAGGTCTTGTTTGATGTGAATCTAGCGATTGAATCAGGTTCTTTCAACAGTATCATCGGTCAATCGGGTAGTGGTAAAAGTACCCTATTGAATATTATCGGGACACTGGATCAACCTACACAAGGTGAAGTGACAATCAACGGTAAGCCAACTGCAAAAATGAACCGTGCGCAACTAGCTGAATTGCGTAATGAAACCATTGGATTTATTTTCCAGTTTCATTATTTGTTGCCGGAGTTTACGGCGTTGGAAAATGTGCTGATGCCCTATCGAATCAAACATGGTAAAGCGGATCAAGCGGCCATGACGCGAGCCAAGGAATATATGGAATTGGTCGGTCTTACGAAAGTCATGAATAACAAAGCTACCGACATGTCGGGTGGACAACAACAACGGACTGCAATTGCTCGTGCATTGATGAATCAACCGAAGATCATCCTGGCAGATGAGCCTACCGGTAATCTGGATTCAGATTCAACCGAGATGATTTATAAGCTACTCCGAGAAATCAACCGCAGCCTTAAGACTACGTTTATTATCGTGACTCATGACCAAAAGATTGCCGAAAAAACAGATCGTATCATTGAAATCAAAGATGGTAAGATCGCTATGGATATTCGAAAATAGTAAAAAGAAAAGACGGCACTGCCGTCTTTTAACATGAATCGAACAAGTTATAACAGTTGGACGAAATAAACCATTGCTGCGATGACCGGAACTAAGATGTTATCGAGTCCGAATGGTGAGATAGCTTCAACTAGGGTCGCAGTGAAGGCGATCGTCAGACAAACAACAAAACTGGCGTGACCTGTCGCAAATATCAAATAAGCATAGATAACTATGAAGGATACGATCATCATTGCAGCCGAGCCTTCAAGGCTTTTAACGCCATTGAAGATCTTAAATTGATGTTTGCCCCATTTTCTTCCGATCAACGAAGCAAATCCATCTCCATATCCCATTGTAAGTAATCCAATTCCACCGATCACTAAAGAGGAGTTTGATTGAAAACTGATAAAAGTCAGAAATAATACACTCAGAGCGTAATAGACGGTGCCATAGTCTTTATATCCGATCTGAACATTCATTGATGGCAAGAAATTAAAGTAATAGGTCACAGCATTGAAAACAACAAAGACAAGCGGTACGATCGATGCTGAAAACGGATCTTTGAACATCATACTGGCAATAAACCACCAGTTCGCAACCATGATGTGGATGAATTTTCGACTTATCTCATAAGGAAACTTGGTCAGTCTTGTAGAAATCAAAAGAATCAGCCCAATATACACAAAAGAATAGATCACACCTAATAAGTTTTGCATCTTGAATGTCCTTCCTAATGATGATGTCAGTTTGAAAATTCCCCTATTCGTATTATATAGTAAGTTAGCGTCTATTTCACTATTATTTATAAATTCACAAGATGTTTTTTACGAAGAATCGTCAAGCGAAAGCAAGCACGTATATCAATTTGTGTAAGCTCGTTATATCGGTTGATACCTTCAATGGGAGTATGGTAGGCATAGGGTGTCATTTTCAATAGATCACTCATCAATTCTTGGGTATCGATCTTCATCCTAAACGAAATCGGTACCGTTTTTTCGATTACCAAGGTTGTGAAGTTAAAAAGCGGAAGTGGGTTCAGACGAACAGTTGGGTAAAGGATCTCTTTCATTTCAAGGAGATGGT
>JBBRCP010000128.1:0-2603 GCA_038204785.1 Erysipelotrichales bacterium | reverse complement strand
AGCACAGATCGATTATATCGCTAAATTGAAAACGCAAGGCATTATTACCGGTCCGGTCTCTTCAATCAAAACACTCACCGGCAAGATCACTTCCATTACGGCAGCGATTCTTAATGGGAATTCTAATTACTATCTAACAATTGAAGGTCAAGATACTTTATTTATTGCCAACCTAAGCCTGAGCACTGAACTGCCGCTTAGTAAAGTCGGCGACACGGTAAGTGTCACACATCTCAGCAGTACCGCTAAGAGTCTGGTACTATCCACCTTTGACAATATTGACTTATCGTATTAAGAACAGCTCGTCTGTTCTTTTTTTCGTTCATTCATGTATAATGAAAGTAAGGAGTATTTTCTATGAAAACCGTAAGCTGCAATCAATGTCATACAGTTATTTATAAATCCAGAATGAACGAACTTCCACCGTCATCGATCATTTGTTCGCAATGCCATACGATGCATAAAGATAAAGTCGAGATGACTAAGTTCAGGAAGATGCTGAATAGTGTCGAATTTATTATTGTGTCCGGAGGTTTCATTGCTGTAATGAAAATTTCACAGAGTCTTGATTTACTTGGATCGATTCTACTTTTTGGATCGTTCATCGTCTTGGAACTTGTTTTATATTTGGTCATTCGCATCCGTTTGTTACCAACGAATATCGTCATGGATAGCGTTGAAGAACCCAAGAGCGATAAGTAATATGGCGACCCATCTCTGCGTAAGAAGTGCTTATTCACTGCTACAAGGTACCATGAGTATCGAAAAAATGGTCCGTAAAGCCAAAGAACTGGGATATACATCCCTAGCGATCACGGATCGTTTAAGTATGCATGGTATTCCGGAGTTTTATGCGCAGTGCACGAAGCAGGGAATTCATCCGGTCATCGGGGTAGAACTTGATCTATCGATTGGGAATTCATTGAGTCCGTTTGTGGTACTTGCTCGTGATGATGAAGGTTACCGAACTTTATTAAAGTTATCGACGCAAGCTAAGACAACCGATGATCCCATCACGGTTGACCAACTCGCTGTTGTTCAAGACCATTTATTTTTGATTTGTTTTGCGGAAGGGGGGTTATTTGAGGAAGCTCTTATTAAAGAGGATATCGAAAAAATCAATCAGATCGCAACTCAACTCAAAAAAGATTTGCCCACTTGTATCGTAGGTTGTTCGTATGAAGAATCGGCTTTTTGGAAAGCACGTAATCAATTACTCAGATCCTGTCTTAGGAAACTTCAAATTGATTCAGTTGCACTAAATAAAGTGTTCTATGCAGAACAGGATGATGATACAGCCTATCGTATTTTGATTGCGATCGGACGTCAGCAGACCATCAGTGATAAAGGATTACCGCAGTTTCCGAATCGCAATATGCTAAGTCTAGAACGAATGGCTGAACTCTATCCAATCGAGGAACTTACCCTGAGTGATAAGATCGCCGAAGCATGTCATGTATCTATGAAACTTGAGCGAACATTCCTGCCGAAGTTCGAAACACCGGATGGCGTCGATGCCAAGCAATATTTAACTCAACTTTGTCTTCAAGGACTAAAAAAACGTTTCAATACCAACACGCCCAATAACGACTATGTTCAGCGCTTAAAATTCGAGTTGGATGTCATTACCGATATGCATTTTGAAGACTATTTCTTGATTGTGTGGGATTTTATTCGATTTGCGCGACGCCAAGAAATTTATGTCGGACCCGGTCGCGGAAGTGCAGCAGGCTCACTGGTTGCTTATGTTTTGGGAATTACACATGTCGATCCATTAAAATTTCAACTTCTATTTGAACGGTTTCTGAATCCTTCGCGGATTTCGATGCCGGATATCGATATCGATTTTCCGGACAACCGGCGTGATGAAGTCATCAACTATGTATTGCAGAAATACGGAGCTGATCATGTCGCCCATATCGCCACCTTTGGGACATTAGCTGCCAAACAGGCACTCAGAGATGTCGGTCGAGTACTTGAAATCAGTGTCCGTGATCTTGATATGATCTCTAAAACTATCCCAATGACACTCAAAATCACACTACCGAAAGCACGTGCCGAAAGTACACGATTCAATCAATTATTGCAATCCGATCCACGCTTTGAACAATTATATACCTATGCCTCGGCACTGGAAGGTCTACCGCGCCATGTGTCAACACATGCGGCCGGAATCGTTCTTTCTGATACCCCGTTATCGGATACAGTTCCACTGATCAAAGTTGAAAGTGATATGCTATCGACACAGTTCACAATGGAACACTTGGAACGACTTGGGCTGATCAAAATGGATTTTTTAGGACTGCGTAATTTAACAATCATAGACGAAGCAGTATCAATGATCAAAGAGACCGAAGGTATCGCCATTGATATATTACATCTTCCGTTAGATGACGAAGCAACGTTTAATTTAATTCGTAAAGTAGACATGGTCGGTGTGTTCCAGCTGGAATCCGATGGAATGAAGAACTTAGTTCGCCGTATGCAACCGGATAAATTCGGTTATATTGTTGCGACGATAGCTCTTTTCAGACCGGGACCGATGGAAAATATACCTGAGTATTTAGCACGTCGAACCAATCCGCAAAGCGTTGTATATCTTC
>JBBRCP010000127.1:0-2693 GCA_038204785.1 Erysipelotrichales bacterium | reverse complement strand
GTCAAATCTTGAACTTGCTGGAGTAAACTCTGACGGTTGATAAACTCCAATCGAACGATCTCTGCCTTACCATTCTTCTCTAGGGCATAGATGACGTTCTTTTTGTTTTCTTCATACTTAAGTTTCGCAGCTTTCAGCATTTCCTCAAAGCGATTCTGACTGATCAGTTGTGAATGACCATCGACGACCAAAATCATTTCCCTCATCCTCCTTTCCACCCATCGTTTTATGTAATAAAAACCCGCATCTACCACCGATACGAGTTTTTGTACGAGTACAAGGTTGGCTATATTTTCTAATACTTGAGGCTATTATATCATAATAAATATATTTGTAAAGTCGCTACGTAATTTATATGAATGAATTGATACTATCGTCTGAATGAGCCTCTGAGTAATCAGTTTCATCTTGATTCGGATGAGATATAACCGAGAGCCAACTAAGTATCGCTAATCTAGTTATGATAACTATATTGACTTATTATTGATATTAGTATAGAGTTATTTTGTCAGACAAAGGAGTTACTCATGGAACAGTTGGAAGATAATCTGGAACAGTGGTGTCGAGAAATCAAAACTTATCATATTCCTCGTTGGGATGAATTACCGGATTTTGATTTATATATGGATCAAGTGATTGGTTATATTGAGAAGTGTCTGGAATTACCCTTGAATAATGATTCGAATCGTATTATCACTCCGGCGATGATCAACAATTATACTAAATTAAAATTGATACCTTCACCGCACAATAAAAAATATGGTAAGAAACATTTAGCTTATCTGATTGCGATCACACTCTTGAAACAAGTCATTACGATATCCGAGATCAAAGACGGAATCTCCTATCAATTCTCCCTATATGGAGAAAAAGAAGCCTATGACATGTTTTGCGAGGAGCAGGAAATTGCGCTGCGAAATGTGATCAAGCATGTATTGGAAGTCCGCCAAACAGAACAAGCTAACAGCGAAATCGCTGAGAACTTAACACTCAGAATGGCTGCTGCCGCGTTCTCGAATAAAGTAATTGCCGAAAAAGTCATCAAGATCCAAAACAAGATCTTGGCAGAAAAAAAAGCATCTGTTTGATGCGAAAGAGGTAAACATGAACCCAAATAAAATCGCTGTATTGATCGACTCCTGTACTGATGTACCTGCCGCGCTCGTAAAAGAATATGGAATGTATCTGGTTCCCTTAAAGATCATTTATAATGATCGTGAATACTATGATGGAGTTGATATCACCCCGGAAGAAGTGTACGAACGATTTGCGACTGAAATACCCAAAACATCATTGCCAGGTGGCGAGATCATTCAGAATGTATTCAATCAAATCAAAGCGGACGGTTACACAAAAGTGATCGTCGTTACGATTTCCAGTGGACTGAGCGGAACGAATAATCTGATTACCTTGATTGCCAAACAGGTCGAAGGATTGGAAATATTCATCCTCGATACTAAAGATATCGCGATCGGTGCCGGCTTCCATGCGATCCAGGCAGTTGATTTGATCAAACAGGGATTATCGTTTGAAGAAATCACAACTAAACTAGTCGCCGATCTCAAGAAAACTCGTCTCTATTTTGTGGTATCGACCTTGGAATACTTACAAAAAGGTGGTCGCATCGGACTTATTTCTTCGATGTTGGGAACCGCATTGAATCTAAAACCAATTATCTCCTGCAATGATCAAGGAATCTATTATACCGTCAATAAAGTTCGCGGAAGAAACCAATCCCTATCAAAATGTTTAGACCTCGCCGTTGTATTTGCGGAGGGTCACAGTAGTTACAATATCGCCGTCAGTAACGGTTTCGCTCCGGAAGAAGCGGCCGACATAAAAAAACGTGTCCTGGCTCAACTACCAAATTGTAAGTTATTCGTTGAAGGTCAGATTTCACCAGCACTCGGTGTCCATACCGGACCGGGTACGATCGGGATCGCTATTCAATTACTCGACTAACTATAAAAGAACGCTTGTCGTACAAAACTTTTGTGTGACAGGCGTTTTTTCGTTATTTGTGCAGGTGTTCGTGTTTGAGATCAAGATCTGCGATATGTTTGGGCTTTCGTTTCTCGACAGCTAATGTCTCGACCCATTTCTCACCATCCCATTTACGTAAACAATTCGGACCATACCACTGTTTCAAGATCGCTTCCGGATTACGATAGGAATAGTAAGATCGTCCTTCAAATTCATATTGTTTAAAAGGATAAACATCACTCTTTAAGAAGACTGGTTCCTTCAAGAATTTTTCCCACGGAATAATGATCTGTTGAGACATCAGTGAGCTATCTTCGTTGATTCGGGAATAATGATTGGAAATCGATGTCACGGCTTTCTTCAGAAATACCGGATTGATACCGATATTATCGAGTAACACCATCGGAATCATCAACACCTTAATTATCGATCGATAGATCTCGTCTTGAAGTTTATTTTCTGAAATACTGTCATAGATGATCACATCGACAAAGACACCATCTCCAGACTTACATTTATTTTTCAACAAGAAGTTCACTTCTTCGATATAAGTACCGCGTTTACGTACCTTCATTGTCGGGATCAATACATTGTAATTTTTATCGGTTTCGAAACACTGGAAATAGAACTCTGGCTTCAATTCTTTCTGCATCGCATCAACAAACTTAATCCAATCGCTATTCAAGACACATACGTCGATATCATCATCC
>JBBRCP010000126.1:0-2779 GCA_038204785.1 Erysipelotrichales bacterium | reverse complement strand
ATGACCGAAGGCATCATTGGTCAGTTTCAAACCATTCACATCAGCCGTGATGAGCGAAATCGGAAGATTGCGCTCTGAATCCAAACGTTTGACTTCTTCTTCATAGAAACGACGGTTATAAAGACCTGTTAACGGATCATGGTAACTACGATTTAGAATTTCATTTTCCTTTTTCTTTCTTTCTTCTGCGTTACGACTTACACCGACTAATTCAAATTCATTGAGGTCATTGATTCGATAATTCATTGATATTTCGATCCATATTTTATCCGTATATTTATGATATTGTTGAACCTCAATCATCTGACTTGGCGTAAAACTACGATTTTTATAGAAATAATCGATATGACGTTTGATGGTTTCCCGTAAAATAACAGCGGACTCCGGTGTCATAATCGACTCTATAGATTGACTCATGATTTCATCTGCACTATACCCTGTCAAACCCTCAACAGATGGGCTAACATAAGTGAATTTATCTTTGGTAAGATTCAAAACCCAGATAACATCGGAATTGAATTCAGTCAGAAGGCGATATTTCTCTTCACTGGTCTTTAGCTTGTTTTCGACTTCTTTGCGATTAGTGATATCATTGATAGCCACTAAAATGGAAGGTTGATTCGCAAAATCGACGATCGAAGCAGACATCAAAGCCCAATACGGATCTCCATTCATTTTCTTTAATTGAATCTCGGAATCAGAAACACTTCCCTCGGTAAATAATTTACTAACCCATTCATCACGATCAGCGTTGGATTGGTAAAAAAGTTCTGCTGAAATTCCGATTGCTTCGTCACCTAAACAGCCTAATTGTTCTTTGGCACGTTTATTGCAGTAACTCAAAGAATTATCACTTATCCTCGTAATAACGATTGGAAAAGGAGAATTTTCAAGTAAATTTCGGTAACGATTCTCACTTTGCACCAACGATAGAGAAGCGTTGTAGGGTTCTGTAATGTCACGTACGATAGCGATATACTGATCATTATTAAGTAATTTATTGAGGCGACATTCAAACCTTTTTTTGGTTTCACCGATAAATAAATCATATTCGAAAACATCCATCTGACTATTCTCGGAAAGTTTTTTTAAACTTTCTTTGTAGAGTTGAGCGGTCTCGAACGGTAATACTTCATCAATTCGTTTGTTGATAAACATTTCAGGCGTTGCATAGAGATTCACTCTGCTCTGTGCGCGATAATCTCGGATTGTCGAATCACGATCAAACAAGAAGAAAAAATCTGGAATAACTTGGAAGAATGATTCAAAGATACGCTCTTGTTTCTCGAATCGATTCTTAACCAGACTAAGTTCGGTGATATCCTGAACACCACCTTCGATATGAGTGATAGTCGCTTGATCGTAAAGTGGAACGCCATTGGTTCTAATCCATTTATGTGTGCCCTTCAGTGTCGTCATTTCAAGTTCAAGGCTAAAAGGTTCACTTTTTTTGATAGAAGCGTTTATTGCGATAGTAAGTCGCTTTTGTGATGAATCAGAGAATAGATTCATGATTAGTTGATTGTCATAAGCTGTTTCAGCTTGCATTTCAAAAACCCTGGCCGCCTCTTCGCCCCACTCAAATTGATTGGTTAAAATATCAAGCGTCCAGCTACCCACTTTAGCAAGTCGGCAAGCCATTTCTTTCATTTTCATTTTTTTTTGAAGTTGAGAAATAATTTCTTTATATTCTTTACGCTCATTTTCATTCTTCACTGTTGATAACGAATGTTTAGTCATAACCACAGGCTTCCCTCCAGTCATTGAACTTATCATCACTGTTTTAACATTAATCACTTTATCCAAAAACCATAAGAAAATCTATTTCACTAAACGGACGATGATCCAATTATTTATTCTCCGCATAATGAAGTTTTCCAACTCTAATTTATTTTATTATACCAAATTTTATTTCAAAATAATATCCGAGTCTATTCGATTTATGGACAATAATACACACATACTGTGCTAAAAAATGAGATCGTTCGTAGATACAATTACAACGATCATCTTTATACTTCTGAATTGCACAGAGTTATATTTTTTTGATTCAGATAGTTTCAGTCGTCACTTTGAATTCCGTAATTGATTACCTGCAATGATTCCAAGGAATATCCAAAAGATATAAGCAACAGAAACGACACTGATATTGAAAAAGGCTTGAGCGAGATAGCCGATCACAGCCGCTGTGATGGGTAAAAGGATGGGATCTACTTTGATCTTATTAACTGCATTCCGAATACAAAGACATATAAAAACAAGATACGCCATCAATGAAGGAATTCCTGTCGAAACAGCGATATTCAAATATTCGTTATGAGCCTTGTCGATGATCACGATCTTATTGAACATCAACATGATATCACTCACATAGGTATTCATAAACGGAATATAGAGATTTTCGATGCCATAACCGAACCAAGGCCGCAAGCGAATGAGTTCAAGGACACGTTTCCAGATAAATATGCGAACAGACCCTGCTTTTTCGGAACCGATACCACCATTTAGCAGTAATGAGGCATCATCCCCAATTGTTGAAAAACGTTCAGCGAGAATTCCTTGGCTAAGTAGATTAAATCCAATAATTACTACACTACTTAGTATCGCAAGGTGAATTGAACGATAAAGTGTATCGGGGTATTGATTGCGATAGATCCATAATAAACTAAAATAGACAATCATGGATACCAATGCACCAATCCAACTTCCACGTGTCATGGTCATGAGTAAACAAACTAATATCGTTGTATAAACAAGAAGTGATTTTCTGTTTTTGTTG
>JBBRCP010000125.1:0-3002 GCA_038204785.1 Erysipelotrichales bacterium | reverse complement strand
TGAGTATATAGTTGTGTACGGATAATGGTAGAATCAATACCAAATAGGCACCAAGGAAATTCGGATTGCCCATTGTAGAGAACACGACCGTCCAAGACTCACGTATCGAATCACGCAAGAAAGGATCAAGTCCGAAAAATTGCATGATTCCGTAAACAGCTATCAGAAAGCCGCTGGTCAACATCAAGTTAACGATTCGACGAGTGAGTGTGCCGGTTGAACGAGCAGCCAGAAACAACATTCCATAGGCAATGAGCGTGATGAGTCCTTCTTTTCGAAAGGGTTTGCCTTGGATAGCCAAACGTATATCACGGGCAAAAAACAAGGAGATCACTAAAAGCATAAAGTAGATCAAAAGCCACAAATTGATTTTATCGAATGCGACTCGTTTTTTGAATTGTTTGTAGGCTACCATCAACAAGATCAGATAAAGAAAAGCAAACACGAGAAGCGCGTTTGCTTTGGGTGCATAAAAGAAATCATCAGAAACCGAAAGAGGTACAAACACAAGCGGAACAGCGATCAAGACGGCCGCAAGCAGTTGTTTAATTTTTTCGCTGACTGATTCGTAATTCATGTCATTTTCTCCCTTAGTAGACTAGATAGTTACATTTATTCTTTAGGTGTGTATTTAGTTGAATAGCCCGGATTCTCTTCAGGGCGCAGTTTATTCGGATAGTTCCAATCGGTTTTAATATCAACGGAAACTTGTTTGATTTGTTTGAACACTTCATATGGATCTGCGATCGAAATGAATTCATTAAAGATTGAACGCGATGAATTGCGATTTACGACTGTCTCACCGGTAAACGCACGAATCGATCCCACATTAAATAATTTTTCCAGGGGATTCACATTGACTTCCAGGTTTGCGATACGATCGTAATCAATGGATTTGAAGTCGATACCCCATATTCCGCTTCGCAACATCAATCGTTTATTGGTATACGCATAGCGTGTATTTCGATGGACAAGAGCTAATCGAATGACATTCAGAATACTTCCGTAGAATGGAAACAGGTGCACTGCGAAAAACGGAATCATAAATAAGCCCATAGCACCACCACTGAGTTTAAACATATTCATAATGAAGAATAAATCAAAAAATCCCCAGAGCAGACCGAAAATCAAAAATGGGATACCGCGTGTCAGAAACGGAATCAATTCGGGTTGACCGATCCATAGGATCGTTTCGTCATTGTCTTTCACTGCTTCAAATTCAGGTGGGATCGTATCACTGAGTCGCATTTTTTTACCTCTGTTTCGCTGGTTTATGTACCTATACTTGTATAAATTTAGTATACAGTCAAAAATCAGCGAATCAATGATAGATTTCACCATTTTCGAAATTTATTCAATTTATCATAAAATTTGATAGAGTTACGGAGTAAAACCGAGATTTGTGAAGAAAATAACCTCCGATTCGTGTCAAGGCAGTTTGAAGTTGAATTACGTGTTCAATTACTGTCATAACCCTTTGAAATCAAACGAATAAAAGTGTATGATAGACTACAAGTTAGATTGAGTGATTCTATCCAAACAACTTAGAGGAGCTACTATGGGAAAATCGTTGACCTATAAAATACTTGCGGATCATTTACTTGAGGGTGACCTTATACAAGGCAATGAAATCGCAGTCAGAATCAATCAGACATTGACGCAGGATTCAACCGGAACCATGGTTTATCTGCAATTAGAAGCCATGAATGTTGATCATATCAAAACTGATCTGTCAGTTGCATATATCGATCATAATATGTTGCAAGCAGGATTTGAAAATGCGGATGATCATGAATTCATCAAAACCATCGCGCAGAAATACGGGATCATCTTTTCGAAACCGGGTGGTGGGATTTGTCATCAGGTGCACTTGGAACGATTTGCGAAACCGGGCGCTATTATGATCGGTTCCGACAGTCATACCCCTACTTGCGGTGGTCTTGGAAGTCTTGCCATCGGAGCCGGTGGATTGGATGTTGCCGTCGGTATGGCGAAGGGTTATTACTATATGAGTCTACCGAAAGTATATAACGTTATTCTGCATGGTGAGCTCATGCCCTTTGTTAATGGAAAAGACATCATCCTTAAAGTACTTCAACAACTTACGGTTAAAGGTGGCGTCGGCTATGTGATGGAATATACCGGTGAGGGGATCGAAAATTTGAGTGTTACGGACCGCGCAACGATCTGCAATATGGGTGCCGAACTCGGAGCGACGACCTCGCTTTTCCCAAGTGATTCACGTACATACGAATATCTACTTCGCCAAGGACGTCCGGACGACTACTGTCCGATGCAAGCCGACTCAGACGCTGAATATGATGCTGTTTTAGAGATCAATTTAAATGAGTTGATTCCGCTTACTGCACTTCCTCATAGGCCGGACCAAGTGGTCGATATTGCCTCAACAACGAAAGTTAAAGTGGATCAAGTAGCGATTGGAAGTTGTACCAATTCTTCTTATTCGGATATGATGAAAGTCGCTGCTATTTTAAAAAATAAACAAGTTCATCCGGATGTAAGTTTGGTCATATCACCGGGTTCAAGTAACGTTCTTCGCTTGTTGGCAGAAAACGGAGCGCTTGCCGATATGATCAAAGCCGGAGCACGTATTCTGGAATCAGCCTGCGGACCTTGTATCGGGATGGGACAAGCGCCGAAGTCCGGCGCTGTTTCATTGCGTTCTTTCAATCGCAATTTCAAAGGTAGATCCGGCACCATGGATGCCCAAGTTTATCTTGTGAGTCCGGAAACAGCCGCTGCTTCTGCCATTGCGGGTTATCTGAGTGATCCTACCGAGTTAAAGATCGATTTAACATTTACTGAACCGGAAAGTTATGGTCGTGTTGACACGTACTTTATTTTTCCGTCATCGGAAACAAAGGCTTGTCCTGTGGTGATGGGTCCTAATATCAAACCTTTCCCGATCGGTGAACCGATTGCCAATAAGATCACTAAGAGTGTCTTACTCAAGACCGGTGATAATGTCACAACCGATGATA
>JBBRCP010000124.1:0-3332 GCA_038204785.1 Erysipelotrichales bacterium | reverse complement strand
AATAAAATCAAAGTCATTAAACGTAACGCTTTCGGTCTTCGTAATTTCGATCGTTTCAGAACCCGAATCTTACTCGCATTCAACTAAAAAAGGAACTCTCATTTCTGAGAATCCCTCATTAAACTCCACTCATTCTATCGGATTACCCCAACATTTGACATAGAGCCTGAATTTTTTTGCTTGTAACCTACTTTTCTTTTCATTGTTTTCATGTACATTGATTTTAACACTCTATTTTTGAAATATCAGTCATTTCGTATCAGTTTTTTGACATTTTCAATATCTAAGTTCGCAATCAAAGATTCCGGAAAATCTAGTTCTTCGATCAATGCCATAACCAACGAAAAATCACCGACTTGACCCGCATAGTGAGCATCACTTCCTAAAACCACGGTCGCTTGTTGTTTCTTACATTCTTCAAGGATAATACGCGTATTCACTTCTGCATTTATTCGAGCCGTATCCGAACGCAACGAGGAATTGTTGATCTCCAACCAAATGTTGTGTTCTTTAGCTTTTGCTACCAATTTTGGATAATTTAACGGAAAACGTGGATCATCGGGATGACCAATGATCTTAACATTGGTTTTCGTCATCACTTTGATCAATGCATCGGTATTCTCTTCTGCGTCACCTGATTGAATACAGGGTGTGTGAAGTGAACAGATTGCATAATCAACTCTCTTTAACACTCTCTCTTCTACATCTAAATCGCCGTTGAGATTCATCACATTCGCTTCGATTCCACGTAAAAGTAACACATGATTCAACACTCGCGGCATCACCGTCATATTTAAAAAATGAAAAGGATGAGCTCCGCCTGGCATACCGGGGCCATGATCACTGCACCCAACCGCCAATAAACCTTTTAACTCGGCAAAAACCGTCAACTCATTGATCGTACTATAAGCATGCCCACTGGATATACTATGTGTATGAAGATCAAATAAGAGTTTCATCATTTACCTCCGTCCATTGTAATTCGATACGACTTCCCTTTTTCCCCATCCAACCGTAATAAACGGTACCTGAGGTTTCGGGGAGTCCTTCTTTATCACGGCTATCAAACACTAATTCACCCGCTTCGTCTACCATAAACATTGTACAATTTCCGATCATTTTGACTGAGTCCAAGAATCTGGAACTCTTCGTCCAATGGATCAGATGATCATCGATTGACATTTCTGTCGTTTCATTTTTGATTTCATTCAAGTTCACATATTCATTCAAACCATGCAATAAAGTATTGCGAATATGTAGGCAATCTTCGGATGTATCCGCACTACCGGAGGGTAATTCGACAGCTGGTACTGAGACACTCGCATTCATGACGCGAAGTAAATAGGGTTTACTCATCGTGTCTGGTGCTTCTCGTGTAAATTCAGGTACAAATAACCAATTTTTAGGTAGAATCAGTGCTCCCGGATGCAGCTTGTGTATGATAAATCCAAATTCAGCTTGATGCCACCATGAAGGAAATGGGGTTGAATGAAGTCGTTGCGCCAAGATTTCGGTAACCTCTACTCCTAATGGTGTCGTATGACATACTTGTAGATAGGTACGTTTAGCAATCTCGACCGCATTAATCGTTTGATATTTATCGGCAGGAATCGAAGCACAGGTTAAGACTCCATCCATTTTTTCAAAGCGATAAAGTTCATCATTGCCGGCAAACAAGCCTTCAGCCTCTTTGCATGTATCCGGTGTGTAAGGCAGATCGGATACGGACTTACTTCCAATCTCAAGCAACAAGGCGATATCAATGAAGGCATCTCTGACATCCTCATCAGGATAACCATTCACAAGAATCGTCAATACTTTACCTTCGGCACATAAAACAAAGGAAGAGTAAGAAAGTAGTTTCGAAGTTTGCGAACGAATCTTGCGATTCGGAGAAATCCCGTTAAAAAGTGAATTCAGATCAACCTCATATTTTTCACTCCAGCCTGCTACTTGTTGAGTCATGTGCAACATGAAACGAGCGGTATCTGCCGAAGATGCACTGATCCCTTTGGCTGCCAACGCATTTAAATAGACTTCTTTATGATTGAGTCCCACCGATGTAACGCGTTGATCAACTACATAAGGCTGATACATCAGTCGTGTGTGTGACAGTTCCAACGCTTTTAGAATCCGAACTTCAACGAGTGAAGCGTACGGTTTTTCCGTGACCTGTTCAATAATCATTTCAAGAAGGCTGGCATTATTATCGTTTTCTTTAGCAAATATATCATTGCGACGTGTTGCCTTGGATAAACTTTGAACAACATATTTCAAATAATTACGTTCCGGACGACCCGTCACTAATCCAAATGAAGTGGATTGCGGTAAGCCACTTTGGTTTTCTAAAAGCATCTTAACAGTGATTTCGTTTTCACTGCCGTCATGCAGTTTCAGAAATGGCAGATAGTATGAAATTGATTGTTTGAGATCGATCAGACCTTCATCGGCCAACATCAATGTTAAATACGCAGCATAGAACTTACTGATCGATAAAATTGGATACATAACCTCATTATCGATTGGAGCTTTGTTTGCTTTGCGATAGGTATGTGATAGCGGAAGTTGCGTCATATCAGCCAAAGTAAGACTGCAGGAATCAACTCCGTATGTCTTTAGTATGTCGTTTATTTTAAGAAAAGTGTCAGTGTTTTTCATATTAGTCCCTCGCACGTGGTACATTATACCATTTTACAGTATAATTGTAACGAGGTGTCCGTCATGAAAAAACCAGATATTATTTTCTTTGATTTGGATAACACGTTGGTTAACAGTAAAACACACCAGATTCCCAATTCAGCTATCACGGCATTACGGATACTAAAAGCGAACGGTTATCATGTATCGCTAGCCACCGGACGAGATTACTTTATGTTGAAAACAACAACCAGTGTACTCAACTTGATTGAGTGGGATGGATTTGTACTTTCTAACGGTCAAGTTGTTTTAGATCGACATCATAAAGAAATATTGCATCTTACCCTTCCGCATACTGCTCTGATGGATCTAATTAAGACGGCCAATCACTTCGGTTTTCCGATTCTGTTTAGTGGTGAAGATAACTTTCTTCTGACTCCGCGTAATAATGATGTAGAAAAAGTACATGCCTTTTTTAATGAACCGATTCCTGAAGTAAAAGAATATTCCGGTCAACCCATTGATAAAGTATTAGTATATGCGCCTTTAGATTTCGATTGGACACCCTTTAAAAACATTGCCGGTGTTAGTGTCTATCCAGGCGTTTCGACCTATGCCGATATCATTGTAAAAAACATTTCAAAATATACGGGTATCAAAGCCTTATTAAAACATGTCGGTGCCGAAAGTAAACC
>JBBRCP010000123.1:0-3423 GCA_038204785.1 Erysipelotrichales bacterium | reverse complement strand
CATGATCCGTTAACAGGTCTTTATAACCGTCGTTTCTATGAAGAAGAAGTCAAACGTTTGGATTCAGAGCGCAATCTTCCGATTTCGCTCATCACGGCTGATGTGAATGGTTTGAAACTGACCAATGATGCCTTCGGTCATATGGAAGGAGATAAACTCTTGGTCTTGTTTGCGGAAGTCTTGAAACAAGAATTTCGTTCAGATGATATCATCGCAAGAATAGGCGGAGATGAGTTTACAATTCTGCTCCCGCAAACAGACTCGGAAACGGCGGGGAAAATGACGGCCAGAATTATCACATCGATTTCAACAAAGAAAACAGACAAAGTTGCTTTATCTGTTTCGTTCGGATGGAAAACCAAAGAAAATATGGATGAATCGATCGAGAATATCTATAAACAAGCAGAAGGTTACATGTATCGCAATAAATTACTGGAGAGCACTAGTTACAAGAGTGAGACGATCAAATTGATTACGAACACCCTTTATGCGAAAGATGTGATGGAACAGAAACATGCACAACGTGTCAGCGATTTATGCAAGCGTATCGGCATCGCAATGAATCTTGATGCAGGTGATATCAATGTTCTGGGAATGGCAGGGTTGTTGCATGATGTAGGTAAAATCGGCATCAATGAATCCTTATTGAATAAATCCGGTGAATTGGATGATTTTGAATGGGCTGACTTTAAACGTCACCCTGAGATAGGTTATCAGATCCTCCGATCTGTCGGAGAATTTTCTGAAATCGCCGAATATGTCTTAGCTCACCATGAGCGTCCGGATGGTAAAGGGTATCCCAAAGGGTTGGGGGCCGATGATATTCCGGTAAAGGCAAAAATCATCGCTATTGCAGAAGCCTATGATTCGATCACCTGTGATTGCAGTTACAAAAAAGCGTCATGTAATTCGGTAGCGATCGAAGAGTTAAAAAAGAATGCCGGCACACAATTTGATGAAGAGATCCTACGTATATTTATAATGGGTGTGCTGGGTGAAAAATGGTGAAAATAAATCAAGTTGAAACTAGAATTTTCTTCTTGTTTCGATGAAACCTTGGAAGGTACAGAGTTCATATTGAAACGATCATGTTACTTGTGCTAGGATAATATAAGATATATCCAATTCATGGATACGGGGGAAATAAAGTGCGTTTATCAATAAAACAGCAAGTATTTTCTTGGAATGATAAGTTCAGTGTCAAAGATGAAGAAGGAAATGATAAATACGTCGTTGAAGGAGAATTATTCTCATGGGGTAAGAAACTTCATGTTTATGACCTCAACGGTAAAGAAGTAATTTATATCCAACAAAAAGTATTCAGTTTCTTACCGCGCTTCTTTGTTTTTGTCGATGGAGCGCAAATTGCGGAGATTGTAAAAGAATTTACGTTCTTCAAACCTGTCTATTCGATTTCAGGTCTCGATTGGACGATCAACGGTGATTTTTGGTCACATGACTATCAGATCATCAAAGGGGGCAGTTGTGTAGTCTCGATTCAAAAACAATGGTTCACCTGGGGTGACAGCTATGCGTTGGATATCGAAGATCCAACGGATGAAATCCCATCGCTTGCGGTAGTTCTTGCGATCGATTGTGTTATGGCAGCAGCGCATGCGAGTTCGTCATCAGCTAACCATAATTCTTGATTAAATTTGTTCACTAGTGAAAGGATGATTCGACAAACTAAATCATCTTTTTTTATGCGACATCGGTCTATTTACAGTGTTGATTTATAGATAAAAATCCTATAAACTAACAGTAATAGTGAAAGCTAAAAGGTAAATTTCAATGAACGCTCAAGAATATATAGAATCGGTACTAATTCAAATAGAAAACAGAAATAAAGGTGAAACCGAATTTTTGGAGGCAGTTAAAGAAGTCTTGATCTCATTGACTCCGGTCATGGAAAGATACCCTGAATTCATCACAGCCGGAATTCTGGAAAGACTCACCGAGCCAGATCGAACGATCTCATTTCGTGTGCCTTGGGTAGACGATCACGGAAGAGTTCAAGTCAATCGTGGCTTCCGTGTTCAATTCAACGCGGCGATCGGACCCTACAAAGGGGGATTGCGATTACATCCTTCTGTCAATCAGAGTATCATAAAATTTTTGGGATTCGAACAGATTCTCAAAAATGCCCTGACCGGTCTTCCAATCGGAGGAGCCAAAGGGGGTTCGGACTTTGATCCAAAAGGAAAATCAGATAATGAAGTCATGCGGTTTTGCCAAGCATTTATGTCAGAACTACAGAAATATATCGGAGCTGATTTGGATATACCCGCCGGTGATATGGGTGTTGGAGCCAGAGAAATCGGCTATCTGTTTGGTTATTACAATAAAATCAAAAATGTTCGTGAACAAGGTGTACTGACCGGTAAAGGTCTGACGTACGGGGGAAGTCTTGTGCGAACACAGGCAACCGGTTACGGGTTAGTTTATTTTGCGGAAGAAATGTTGAAAGCAAAAGGACTTCAACTGAAGGGAAAAACAGTCATTGTATCAGGATCTGGTAATGTTGCCATTTATACCATAGAGAAAGCGAATGAACTCGGAGCGAAGGTCATTGCCTGTTCCGATTCCGATGGCTATATTATTGATGAAAACGGAATCGATCTGAGAGTTGTTAAAGAACTCAAAGAGGTAAAGCGAGCAAGAATCAGCGAATACGTGAAAGCAGTTCCAAAAGCGACGTATACAGAAGGAACCTCCGGACTCTGGCAAATCAAGTGTGATATTGCTCTTCCATGCGCAACACAGGGAGAAATCGATGTCGAAGCAGCAAATGCGCTGATCCGAAATGGGGTTATACTTGTGGCAGAAGGTTCGAATATGCCATGTACACTTGATGCCACAACGGTTCTTCTCGATAACAAGATACTGTTTGGACCGGGTAAAGCAGCCAATGCAGGAGGTGTTGCCTGTTCAGCCATCGAGATGTCGCAGAACAGTATGCGCTATTCATGGACATTTGCGGAAGTAGACGCAAAACTGAAAGAGATCATGATCAATATCTATAAAAATGCAACGGATGCCGCAAAAGAATATGGATATGAAGACAACTTGGTCGTTGGCGCGAATATTGCTGGTTTCATGAAAGTTGCCACAGCCATGTTGGCACACGGTATCGTATAAAACAACACTAAAAAAGCGATGATTCTCGCTTTTTTACTTTTATTCAATCGCAATCAACTTAACAGTTTCAACACCACGTGATTTCTCGAGTGTCTTTAGTATTTCACCGATCGATACGATGATATCATTGATATCCAAAGTAATCGTAACACTGGCTTTCTGCGAGATTGGAAGACTTTGCGTGATCGTAAGGATATTCGCATTGAATGATGATAACAAATTCAACATCTGAGACAGAACTCCTTTTTCGTGACTGAGGATCATAAAGAGTACGACCTTCTGACC
>JBBRCP010000122.1:0-3475 GCA_038204785.1 Erysipelotrichales bacterium | reverse complement strand
GAAATCATCAACACACTCGCTCGGTCAACTTATTTTACACTCCGTATTCCAGCCAGCCATCGCGGACGAATCAGTGCTGTTATATCCGTATTATCAGGGGTGATCGCCGGTTTAGGTCAGATTCTATTCGGTCGAATGGTGGATGTTTTGAGTTATCCGCAATGTTGGGCAATCATTGTGGCCGTCGGCGCTGTCACCTTAGTGCTCACTTGGCAGTTAAAACGCTACGATCGCCGTGATTTTTCACTGTTATATAATGAAAATTCACGATAAACAGGTATAATAAAAGTAAGTGTTAACGCAAGCCCACTATGGACTAAAGGAGTACCTGATGAGTAACTTTCCCGTGATTCTGATTCTATTTCTGTTGTTTGTTATTTTTATTTTGATCGCTCCGATCTTAATTGGGATCTATGTTTATCGTGATGCGCAACGGTTGGAAAACGGAGACCCGCTCTTATGGGCACTGGTGGCTGCACTGACACCGTTTTATATTGGGCTTTTCGCTTATGTGTTGATCAATTCTGATAAGAAAAGAATGTAGTCGATTTCATATCAAATGTGGTAAAAAATGTGAAAGGTATCTTGACACTTCTAGCATAGTACAATATACTGAAACAGTATTTAAAGTTAACCGGCATATAATGCTTGTAATATGGACAAGCAGTCTCTACCGAATCACCGTAAATGATTCGACTATCTAGGTTAAGAAAACTACCAATTGATCATCGGGCCAATTTATTTTGGCATTGATTAATTAAGTCGGTTTCTTTCCGGCTTTTTTTGTTTGTTAACGATAAATCAGAAAAAGGGAGCAAGAGGAAAAATGGAAAAATTCTTTAAGTTGAAGAAGTACGGTACAACCGTTCAAACCGAAATCTTAGCAGGATTCACAACGTTCTTTACAATGGCTTACATTTTATTCGTTAACCCTACTATTTTGGCAAAAACTGGCTTACCTTGGGGAGCTGTCTTCCTCGCTACGATTTTCGCTTCAGCAATTGGAACCTTGATCATGGGATTATTCGCGAATGTGCCTTATGCATTGGCGCCGGGAATGGGATTGAATGCGTTCTTCACTTACACCGTTTGTTTCGTTCTTAAATTTACTCCTTACGAAGCTTTAGCAATGGTCTTTGTATGTGGTATCATCAATATTCTGATCACTGTTACACGGATTCGTAAACATATCGTTAAAGCAATCCCGTTGTCGCTACAACATGCGATCGGCGGCGGTATCGGTTTATTCATCGCCTTCATCGGTTTGAATGATGTCCGTATGCTTAACTTGATCCCTTTCTCGGATACCGACACGGGCTTCACTTCATTGGCTCTTTTCAACTCTCCGACCAAGTTATTGTTCTTGTTTGGATTGGTTTTGACCATTATCTTGATGGTCAAAAAAGTTAAGGGTGCCATGCTTATCAGTATCGTTGCTACAACGCTTGTCGGAATTCCGATGGGTGTCGTCAATATCGCTGCAGCAGCTCCGACTTTCAGTACGATCGGTGAAAACTTCGCCGCTCTTGGAACGGTTTTTGGAAAAGCTATTGGTTCAGAAGGAATCGGTAGTTTATTTGCCGATATGTCACGTCTTCCCATCGTTCTTACAACAGTATTCGCATTCAGTTTGACAGACACCTTTGATACGATCGGTACCTTCATCGGAACCGGCCGCCGTTCAGGTATCTTTACAGCGGAAGATGAATATGCGTTGGAAAACGGAAAAGGTTTCTCATCAAGAATGGATAAAGCTTTATTTGCTGACTCCGTTGCAACTTCAATCGGAGCTATCCTAGGCACCTCCAACACAACGACCTATGTCGAAAGTGCTGCCGGTATCGAAGAAGGCGGACGTACCGGTTTGACGGCTGTTACGGTTGCACTTTTATTCTTGGTATGTATCGTATTGGCTCCGTTTGCCGGCTTAGTTCCGGCGGCTGCGACGGCTCCGGCCTTGGTTATTGTCGGTATCTTAATGGCTGCCTCTTTTGCGGATGTTAAATGGTCCGATTTCGAAGAAGCTGTTCCAGCATTCTTTGCCGTCAGTTTCATGGCATTTACATACAGTATCTCGGATGGTATCGCTGTTGGTTTTATCTCCTATACATTAGTTAAATTAGTGACCGGAAAAATCAAAGAAGTACACCCGATCCTTTTAATCTCAACGATCTTATTCATCATCAACTTCGTTTTAAAAGTTGTAGCATAGTAAATCGGAAAGTTGTCCAGGAACTTTGATTTATCCCTGTACAAACCTCTGATTCATTGATATACTCAATACAAGTATAGATCCTTTAAGTCAATCCTGAGAGATTGACAAGGTGCAAAGAACTTGCCAAACGCACAAAAAGGGTCCATTTCGGATCCTTTTTCTTGCAAAACGGACTATACGCTTGGGATATCCCATTCACAAGGAGAAAAACATGAAAGACTTCGTCCACGGCTACCTTCCTGAAGAGCGTCCACCCGTATGGAAATTATTATTATTCGCTTTACAACAGATTCTGGTTATGTTTCCGGCAACTGTATTGGTTGCGATGCTGACCGGTTTCCATGTCTCGACAACCATCTTCGCCAGCGGACTTGCGACCTTGAGTTTCATTTTCATCACAAAAGGTAAGATTCCACTTTATTACGGATCAAGTTTCTCTTATATCGCAGCGATCGTCGGTATCACCGGAGCTAAATTCGGTGTAGTCGCTCCGGATGCCCTGATTTCACAAGCGCAGTTCGGTGTTATCATGTCCGGTTTAGTTTCTATCGCAGCCGGTTTGATCGTCTCCCGATTCGGTCAAGATAAGATTGAAAAAATATTACCTCCGACAGTGACCGGAAGTATCGCCATCGTTATCGGTCTATCACTCGCCGGAACCGCAATGGTCAATGCGGCTGGATTCGACGCTGCGACCGGACTTGCATCCAACAGTGCATGGACTGTGGCGTTGATCACATTAGTCACGACGATCCTATTCTCTGTCTACCTAAAAGGAGTATGGAGTCAATTACCAATCTTATTAGGTATTCTGGTTGGCTATCTGATCAGTATTCCACTTGGCTTAGTTGATTTCACAAAAGTTATGTCTGGGGCGTTGATTCAAGCTCCGCATTTCACGCTACCGACCGTTTCTTGGCCGGCTGTTATCGCCATCATGCCAATCGCGATCGCAACGATTCCAGAGTCGACTGCTCATTTATTTCAACTTGATATTTATGTTAATAACCTCGCTGAGAAGAAGGGTGCCGAAAAACATGACATCGCTTCGAAACTCGGATTGAATTTGATTGGTGATGGCATCGGTGATATCGTATCTTCAATGGTCGGTGGTCCGGCTGGAACCAATTATGGTGAGAATCTATCCACGATGGCCATCACCAATAACTTCTCGGTTTGGGTCCTAGGCGCAGCAGCCATCATCACAATGGTCGTTTCCTTTATCAGTCCGTTATCCAATCTTGTCTTAACGATTCCTTC
>JBBRCP010000121.1:0-3623 GCA_038204785.1 Erysipelotrichales bacterium | reverse complement strand
CCTGATAAAAATATGATCGAGTTTTTTGATTTTCTTATTCAATCAGCTCATGAGAGTCTGCAACGGACACCCGATTTATTGCCTGTATTAAAAGAAGTGGGTGTTGTCGATAGCGGTGGAGCTGGGTATGTCACAATTCTTGAAGGATTCCGTCATGCACTTCAAAATAGTCCTGTTCAACTTCTTGAGAAGATTGAAATTACTGAAGGTGCACAGATTGGCATGGAAAATACCGAATTTGGTTACTGTACCGAATTCATCATTCGCTTATCAGGTGAAAATCTACAAACATTCAGTGAAGAACGCTTAAGAAAATCACTGGCCAGAATCGGCGAATCCTTAGTTGTTGTTCAAGATGAAGAGTTAGTTAAAGTTCATGTTCATACATTAGTCCCTGGCGAAGCGTTAAATCTTGGTCAACGTTACGGTGAATTTTTGAAACTTAAGATTGAGAATATGCAAGAACAACATCAACACATTGTTGAGATGGCGAAACCTAAAGAAGAAGTTAAACCTGAAAAGAAAAAATATGCGATCATCGCAGTTGCAGCCGGTAACGGTGTTGCAAAATTGTTTGAAGAATACCGAGTTGATATTGTAATCAGTGGTGGTCAGACAATGAATCCATCAACGGAAGATTTCGTAGCGGCCATCCAAAAAGTAAATGCAGATCATATTATCCTGTTACCGAACAATTCAAATATTATTCTAGCTGCACAACAAGCAGAATCGATCATGGAAGATCTGGATATTCATGTTTTGTTGACGAAGTCGGTACCGCAAGGGCTGAGCGCATGTATTATGTTTAATCCCGAAGTTTCGATTGAAGAGAATCTCGCTGAAATGACAAAAGCGGTAGCACACGTCAAAACCGGCCAAGTAACCTATGCGATCAAAGATACTACCTTTGAAGGTCGTCAAATCAACGCCGGCGATTATATGGGCATCCGCGAGAAAAATATTGTTGCCAGTACTTCGGATAAGATCGAAGCCAGCTGTAAATTATTGGATACGCTGATTGATGATGAAAGTGAATTACTGACGATCATCGTCGGTGAAGATGTTACCGAAGAAGAACAAGAACAAATAGAGGCATACGTCGCAGAACGCTTCCCAGCGGTCGAGACTGAAATCCATCAAGGGCAACAGCCTGTTTATTCATTCATTTTCGGAGTGGAATAAGGGCTTAGCCCTTTTCTATATCGAAAATCATGGAGCTGCGCGAACTGAAACTTTCAACACGTCTTGTGTCACTTTTAAATGAAGCATCATTGAACAGTGTCGAAGATTTGTTGAGTTACTATCCGGTGCGTTATGAGGAAGTCAATGTACTTCCTTTTTCTGAATGGAAAAAAGGTGAAAAGATCACTGTTGAAGGAACCATCATCGCTCCGGTAAAAACTGTTTTTATTCGTAAGTCGATGTCAGTTAGCCGTTTTATGCTCCAAAGTAATCAACAGATTTATTCAATCACGATTTTTAATCGACCTTGGATCAGTAATATAAAAACACCCATTACAATCTTCGGAAAGTATGAAGGGGAGAGTTCAATTACGGCAACAAGTTATAACACGACACCCTTGCTTGATCAGGTCGGTATCCATCCAGTTTATGCTTTGCGTAAGGGGTTGGCTCAGAAAGATATCAGAATGGCCATGCAACGGGCATTGAGTGCGCTTGGCGCCATGTATTTCTGCGATTTACCTGAGAAATTCAAAAATAGTTATCGATTACTGCCGATGAAAACAGCATTACGCATGATTCATTTGCCGAATTCGGATCAAGAGATCCATGCTGCCAGTCGGACATTAAAATATGAAGAACTACTCCGTTTTCAAACTAAACTTCAATTAATCAGAAAGAGTACAGCTGATCAGAGTTTTGGTAAGAGTAAGATTTTTGATCGGCGAGTGATCAAATCATGGGAAGCAGAATTACCGTTTCAATTAACTGAAAGTCAAAATGAGGTCATTGCTGAAATACTTGATGATCTTCAATCTTCACGAAGAATGTATCGTTTACTGCAGGGTGATGTCGGCAGCGGAAAAACAGTCGTCGCTGCGTTAGCTATTTATGCTTGTATACTATCGCATCATCAAGCAGCGTTATTGGCACCTACCGAAATACTTGCACAACAACATTTGGTCACAATGCGTGAATATTTACCGGACACAATTCGAATCGAAGCACTTTTCGCTTCGCTTCCGATTATTCGCAAACGGCAGATTCTTAAAGAGTTGAGTGAAGGAAAGATCGATTTTTTGATTGGTACGCATGCGATCATTCAAGAAGATGTAAAGTTTATGAATTGCGGATTGGTCGTAGCCGATGAACAACACCGTTTCGGAGTTGCCCAACGGAGGGCTCTCAGTTCAAAAGGAGACAAGGTCGATTTCTTATTAATGAGTGCCACTCCGATTCCACGGACATTGGCAGCGGCGTTATTCGGTGACTTAGATGTATCGACGATTCGAAATTATCATCGTGGCAAACAGAAGATCCATACAGAATTATTGCGAAAAAATTCAATAAAACCTATTTTGCGAGAAATACTGGATCAAATCAACAATGGATCACAAGTCTATGTTGTATGTCCGGCAATCGAAGAAGACAACGCAGCTGAAGTGCGAAATGTTACACAAGTTGCGGAGAGTTTAAACAAGATACTTCCTAAAAACATCAAAACAGGGATTCTGCACGGTAAACTGAGTTCGAGTGATAAAGACAGCATTCTGCAAAAATTCTATCAAGGTGAGATCCAGATGCTGGTCACAACGACCGTTATCGAAGTCGGTGTGAATATTCCAACGGCCAATACGATTATTATCTATGATAGCGATCGTTTTGGTTTATCGCAGCTTCATCAATTACGCGGCCGTGTTGGACGCGGAACTGCCGAAGGTAATTGCTATTTATTGAGTGATTCAGATGAAGAACAGACGCTTGAACGTTTACAAGTACTGGTCGAAAATGAGGATGGTTTCATGATCGCTAATAAAGATCTAGAACTGCGTGGTCCCGGTGAAATGCTGGGTTTGAAACAAAGCGGTATCCCCAGTTTCTTGATTGCTAATGTTGTACGTGACCTACCCATCCTTGAAACAGCACAGAAAGATGCGATTTGGATGATTCAACATCCAACTGATCCAAGTAGCAGTCAATGGTTGAATGATATAAAATTACATCAAACGGATAACTCAGTTTTAATGGATTAGTGTATAATAAAAACGAGGTGAATTTATGATCAATATTGCAATCGATGCCATGGGCGGCGATAACGGAAGTTCAGTTGTCATTGCGGCAATTAAAAAACTCTGCACTGATTACCCGGAGCTATCGTTCACGGTTTTCGGTGATGAAACTCAATTAAAAACAATCGCCGATATTTGTACGATCGTCGCTACAACACAAATCGTAAGTATGGAGGACGGCGCATTGGCAATTCGTCGTAAAAGTGATTCCTCAATGGTAAAAGCCATTGAATCTGTTCGTGACGGTAGTACACAAGGCATTGTCAGTTGCGGTTCGACCGGAGCTCTTTTAGCCGGTTCATTGTTACTGTTGAAAACCTTTGAGGCCCTTGAACGTCCGGCATTGATGCTTACTTATCCATCAGTTTATCA
>JBBRCP010000120.1:0-3683 GCA_038204785.1 Erysipelotrichales bacterium | reverse complement strand
CTCTTTTATTCTACCTATTTCACACGCACGCCAACCGATGAAGAACGGCATGATCTTGATATCTATGAAAAGCTTCATAACCTACTCTGGTGCACATGGGCGATGATGATGGCAGAATCAAGAAATCAAACTGTTTATCTTGATATCGCAGCTGATAAATACCATGCTTTGAAACATAATTATACGCTCTAAACATAAAGAAAAGACCCTCTTGCGACGGTCTTTTTGCTTAGCCGATATTTTTGAAATAGTACATGACTCTTGCGAGTGAATCAACCAGATTTTTATCATCATCGATTTTCATGTCCGCAATCAACGAGTCGATCATTTCCGAATGGAAACGATCATGGATGTTTATCACTTCTTTTGCGACAGGAGTTAGTTCGAGACGTATGACACGTTTATCGATCTTATCTTTTTCACGCCAAACAAAGCCTTTTTTAACCAATCGGTTGATTGATACAGTCAGCGTTCCTTGGGTGACCATCTGAAGTCTTGCGACATCACTCATCGTTTTAGAAGAACTTTTCTTGATACTTTCAAGAGTATGAACTTCCGTCATCGAAAGTTTTATACCTTGATCTTTCAAGTTCTTTTCTTCCAGAAACAAAATATGATTAAACATGTCAACCAGAAGTTCATTTAACGTTGTTTTCACATCATTCATAAAATTCCTCCCGGTCTTGGTAATTTATTTAGCTAAAGCTTTCTTTGCCTTATCAACGATCGTAGTGAATCCCTTTGCGTCATGAATGGCGATTTCGGAAAGCATTTTACGGTTGACATTGATCTCAGCTAGCTTTAAACCATGCATCAACACAGAATAACTGATGTCATGCATACGGGCTGCCGCATTGATACGAGCAATCCACAATTTACGCATTTCTCTTTTTAATGTCTTACGGTCACGGTATGCATACTTCAATGAATGCATTACCTGCTCATTGGCTGTACGATAGATCGTGTGTTTGGAACCAAAATAACCTTTGGCTAATTTTAATACTGCCTTACGGCGACGGCGTGATACTGTACCACCTTTTACTCTTGGCATTGTTTTCCCTCCTTAGCGCTGAATCATCAGTTTGATGCGCTTGAAATCAGCCTTCGAAACTAATGTCGGCTTTCTTAAATTACGTTTTTGTTTGTGCGATTTATTTGCCGCGAAGTGGGAAACATACGCATGGGATCTCTTCAACTGGCCGCTTCCGGTAACTTTTACACGTTTAGCAAGGGCCTTTTTGGTTTTCATTTTTGGCATAACGATTTCTCCTTGTTATTTGCCGCGTTTGGGTGCTAACACCATGCTCATAGTATTACCTTCAAGCAAAGGATATTTCTCCACACTGGCAATGTCTGCAATTTCTGCAATGAAACTATTCATGACTTTTCGTCCGACTTCCAGGCGGGTGATCAGTCTTCCGCGGAATCGCATATCCACTTTGACCTTCATTCCATCGGTGATCCAACCGCGCGCTTGGCGCAATTTGGTTTCAAAGTCGTGCGTATCGATAACCGGCGATAAACGTATCGGTTTCACTTCCGTCACTTGCTGATTTTTTTTGGCTTCCCTGGTCTTCTTTTGTAGTTCAAAGCGGTATTTTCCATAATCGACGATCTTGCAAACCGGTGGCGTTCCGTTAGGTGCTACGCAAAACAGATCAAGCCCATATTCATAAGCTTTTTCAAGTGCTTCACGACGCATTAGGATTCCCAATTGCTCGCCTTGCGGTCCGATTACCAATACCTCTTTAAAACGTATCGCTTCATTGACCAACTCATCCGTACTGATTTTCTTTGTAATAAAATTACACCTCCTGACTAAATATAAAAGCGGGTACTCAATTCAGCACCCGCAACATGTACATTAATAGAACGTGTACGTTGTAGTAATTACCCATGACTTGAGCCATCAGGTGAGAAGAGTGCTTCTACTTTCCACAAACTTTTTTAATTAGCGTTGTCAGTATAACATGACCTATCTGCCTTGTCAAGGCTCTGTCGATGCTTAAGCAGAAGTATGTCAATTGCAAAAGTAAGTCCCAGTTTGCAGAAGTAACTGATGACACCAACTTATTTATTATAATCGAATATCCATCTTTATTCAATGCTCATTTAGATTGACTTGATTCAGTAAAATATCGCTACTCACTCGTAATGATCTCTTTTTTATCGTTCAATCCCCTGTTTAGTGAGAGTTGACTGAGTTTACAGTCCGTTATGAGATGAATTTCTGCTTTATCCCATGATAGGCACGTGATATAATCTTAACGTAATCAAAATAAAGACGAGGGTCCACTATGAAATTAAGAAACAGTTTCTTTTATACACTCAGGGAAAACGTAAAAGATGAAGATTCAACTAGCGGCAATCTTCTGGTCCGCAGCGGAATGGTTAAAAAAAGTTCATCAGGAGTCTATATGTATATGCCAATGGGCTATCGTGTACTCAAAAAAATTGAAAACATCATTCGCGAAGAAATGGATAAGACCGGAGCTCAAGAATTACTGATGCCTTCTTTGATTCCCGAAGATGTCTACATCCAAAGCGGCCGTCGTGATGGATTCGGTTCGAGTATGTTCAGTTTGAAAGATCGTTTCGATAAACCATTTGTGTTAGGTCCGACGCATGAAGAATTATTTGTATTGGCAGCTGCCTCGAAGATTCGATCCTATAAAGATCTGCCATTTAATATCTATCAATTCCAAACAAAATTTCGTGATGAACCACGTCCACGCTTCGGATTGATTCGAGTACGTGAATTCATTATGAAGGATGCCTATTCATTTGATACGGATTTAGATGGTTTACAGGTATCTTACACGAAGATGTTTAATGCTTATAAAGCTTCCTTCGATCGAATGAGCATCGATTACAAGATCGTCACAGCTGATACCGGCGTGATGGGTGGCCTTCTTTCCGAAGAATTCCAAGCAGTTACCGATATTGGAGAAGATATTCTTGTATTATGCGACTCATGCGATTTCGCCAGTAACATCGAAGTGGCCCCTTGTGTCAATCAGAATGCGATCGTGAGTGAAGAATTAAGATCGATTGAAGAAATCATGACACCGAATGCGCGTACGATTGCCGAAGTTGCCTTATTCTTGAACGAAGATCCAAAAAAGTTCGTTAAGACCTTACTTTATCAAGTTGATAAAGAAGTGCTTGCTGTGCTGGTTCGTGGCGATTCCGAAGTCAATGAAACAAAACTTCGTAAGTTATTGGGTGCCAGTGATGTAGCCTTGGCTGCGAATGAAACGGTTGTTTCGATGACGAATGCTAAAGTTGGTTTCGCCGGACCCGTCGGGCTTAAAATCCCGGTTTATATGGATAATGATGTTGCGTCGATGGTCAATTTCATTACCGGTGCCAATAAAACGGATGCCCACTACAAAAATGTAAATTTGAGTGATTTTACAATCAAAGAAACATCTGATCTACGTTCTATCAAAGAGGGTGATCTTTGCCCGACATGTGGCACTGGTCATGTCCGCTTTTCGAAAGGGATCGAGATCGGAAATACGTTTAAACTGGGTGATAAGTACGCCAAAGCCTTGAACCTTAACTATTCGGATCAAAGTAATCAACTTCATCCGGTCGTAATGGGTTCATACGGAATCGGATCAACCCACCACAGCTCTCGCAGCTGTTAAAGATGAGCGAGGGCAGCTTCTCAAGCCTGA
>JBBRCP010000119.1:0-3707 GCA_038204785.1 Erysipelotrichales bacterium | reverse complement strand
TTTCCACAGTTAAAAGACAAAAAGAAAAATGGGATACTTCGATTTACTCGAAATACCCCATTTCGTCGACAGTCTGAAGAGAAATTTTCATTTCTCTTAATTTTCAAATAAATTTTCCTGCATCGATATTCCCAAATGTTGATAAGCAAGTGATGTTACAACACGTCCACGGGGCGTACGGTTGATGAATCCCAATTGTAGTAAATAGGGTTCATAAACATCTTCTAACGTCATCGGTTCTTCCTGAATACTCGAAGCTAATGCTTCAAGACCGACCGGGCCGCCTTTGAATCGTTCAATGATACCTTTTAGATAGCGCAGATCTACTTCGTCCAACCCAAGAGCATCGACTTTTAAACGATTGAGTGCCATGTCGGCAACTGAAAAAGTGATCGTGCCATCATTCATGACCTGCGCAAAGTCACGAACTCTTCTAAACAAACGATTAGCGATTCGAGGTGTTCCGCGGCTTCGTTTTGCGATCTCATGAACAGCGTTCTCATCGATCTCTGTTTCCAATACACGTGAGGTACGGCGTAAGATCTGACTGAGTTCATCAACTGAATAATACTCGAGTTTAGAAACAATCCCAAAACGATCCCGTAATGGAGCAGTCAGATCCCCTGCACGGGTAGTTGCACCAACCAGTGTGAACGGTGGAAGTTCAAGTCGAATCGAACGAACGGAGGCTTCTTTTCCAACAACAATATCTATACAATAATCTTCCATAGCTGGATATAAGACTTCTTCGACGACTTTCGGTAAGCGGTGAATCTCATCGATAAATAAGACATCGCCCGCTTCCAGCGAACTTAAAATCGCTGCGAGATCACCGCTACGCTCGATACTAGGGCCACTGGTAATGCGAATTTTACTATGCATCTCATTGGCTAATATATAGGCTAACGTCGTCTTACCAAGCCCTGGAGGACCATATAACAAGACATGATCCAATGCTTCGTTTCGCTGATTAGCTGCTTGAATGAATACTTTTAAATTATTTTTTAGATGATTTTGTCCGACATAATCAACCAAACGGCTTGGACGCAAACTGGCTTCATCATCACCTGCTTCAGGAAAAGCTGAAAGTAAACTATCTGTTGTATCCACTTTTATCCACCCTTTCGCTTTAACATCAACTGCAAGGCATTACGGACATATTCATCCGTTGTTGTCGGTGTAAGCTGACTCATTTCTTTTTGAATCGAAGCAATTTCACCCGCCTTGTAGCCAAGTGTTTTCAGTGCTTCATACGCATCTTGTAGTTGCGGAGAAGCTTTCTCATTCTTAGTACTCTGCTCAACCAGTTTTCCCTTGAGATCCAAGATGATCTGTGAAGCTGTTTTCGCACCGATACCGGGCATCGTCTTCAAATAAGCCACATCACTCATCTCGATGGCAGCCACGATACGCTCAAAACTCGAAGCACCCAGTGCAGCGCCAGCCGTCTTACATCCAAGACCCTTGACGCTGATAAGTTTCACAAATAAACTATATTCTTCAGTTGATAAAAATCCATAAAGACTATTTTCGTCTTCACGAATATATTGATATGTATATAGCATGACGGTCTTATTGAGACTGAGTGTTTCCGGATGTCCAAAATAAATCCAATACCCGATTCCTTGATTCTCCAGAATTACCCAATCTAATCCAAAACTATGAACTTTTCCTGTTACGAATGCGATCATTTTATCACCCTTTTTTTATCATTCATCATTTAGTTTACCATAAAAAAAAGTGGAATAGCGAACTATTCCACTCCATGTTAGATTGAATCTTCCTATTCGACGAAAAGAAACAGTGAATCAGCTAAGTAGATCGTGTCTCCGTCAATCGCTCCTGCTTTACGCAGTTCCTCATCGACACCGATCATTCTCATCTGACGAGCAAAGCGGAGTACCGCTTCATCCGATTTCAGATCAGACATAATAAACATTTTCTCGATCTTATCACCGACAAGACGCCATTGATGATCACCGACACGTTCGATCGTGAAGGCATCTTCTTCAGGAATAAACTTATAATGGACTCCCTCTTCTTTGACTTCATCCAGAATGAATTCAGGAGTAACAGCTAAGAGATCCGCAATCGCATATAAAACAGGTTCCATACCCTCACGAATAATCGTGATGGTTTCAAACACTTTCAGATCCGGATACGCTTTTTTAAATTCTTTTAAATTATCTTCGGCTTGGGGAAGATCCATTTTATTGGCAACCACGATCTGCGGACGTTCCAACAAACGATATTGGTATTGACCCAGTTCATCATTGATTATGCGATAATCTTCGATCGGATCGCGACCGTCATTACTGCCCATATCGATGATATGAACGAGCACTCGACAGCGTTCGATATGACGTAAGAATTGATGACCTAAACCTTTACCTTGATGGGCACCTTCAATTAAACCGGGTAAATCAGCCATAACAAAGGAACGACCATCAGTGGTTTGAACGACCCCTAAATTAGGAACAATGGTCGTAAACGGATAATCAGCGATTTCCGGACGAGCTGCACTGACGACGGAAAGAAACGTTGATTTCCCGACTGACGGAAAACCAATTAATCCGACATCAGCTAAAAGTTTGAGTTCGACTAGGATCTCTTTTTCATCACCCGGTTCTCCTTTTTCAGCAAATTCGGGAGCTGGATTACGGCTGGTCGCAAAATGCCAATTACCTCTACCGCCTTTACCGCCCTTACTAATAACGGCCCGTTGATTTGGACGAACTAAATCAGCCATGATGGTATTGGTTTTCAGATCTTTAACAATCGTTCCAAGCGGAACTCGGATGATTTGATCGTCACCCATTGCGCCATGCATCTTCTTGTTTTTACCGTTACCGCCATCATCAGCGATAATCAAACGATTAAAACGAAGATCCAATAACGTAGACTTGTTGGTGTCGACTTCAAAAATGATGCTTCCGCCGTTGCCGCCGTCACCACCATACGGTCCCCCTAAAGGAACATATTTCTCTCGTCTGAAAGACGCCATACCGTTGCCGCCTGTGCCGGCATGAACTTTGATTTTTACGCGATCGATAAACATTTGAATCGCTCCTCTCTCAAAATAAAATCCCCTTAATCGGGGATTTAACTATGCCTGCGGATATACAGAAACTTTCGTTTTGTCTTTTCCTAATCGTTCGAACTTCACGGTTCCGGAGACTAACGCAAATAACGTATCATCCCCACCGCGTCCGACGTTTGTACCCGGATGAATCTTTGTGCCGCGTTGACGGTAAAGAATTGATCCGGCGCTAGCAAATTGTCCATCCGATTTTTTTGATCCCAAGCGTTTGGATTGGCTATCACGACCATTTCTGGTCGAACCTACGCCTTTTTTCGATGCGAACAATTGAATGTTTAACACGAACTTCATGACTTACACCTCCTGTTTTGTGATGTTTATATATTGAGTATAACGATGCTTAATGGTTTCCATTTGAATGACGGCCGTTTTCAGAATGATCTGAAGCGTACTGTCGTTTTGATTTTTTACTTGGATATGAATCATCGCTTCCGGAACATCTTGTAATTCCAGAAAACATGAGTCCTCAGCCAAAATTGAACAGGCATTCAGAATTCCCGTCGCGACACTGCTGACCCCTGCACAAACCAGATCTTGACCTGATTTACCGGATTGAGCATGTCCACTCACATGTAGTTCCAAAATGATACCTGCAGACTGCTTAACT
>JBBRCP010000118.1:0-3750 GCA_038204785.1 Erysipelotrichales bacterium | reverse complement strand
CACTCCACAGTTTATGAAAAATCTTCCCATAGCCGTTGGTTGAAAGGACTTATCGCCCAACAATGAAGAAAGCCGATGTTTGTTCATCCGCTCTCTCTTATCTTTCTTGTTTATTCCACACTTATTTGACACTAACGACCCATGTAACGAAATAGTTTCTTTACATTTCTAACTATAGTTGATATTCAGGTCACTATCACGCAGTTTTACTTTCAATCACCCATTTGCCGCTTTACCTCAACGATCCAATATTAAACTTGTGTGATTGTGAATCCGTTTCAATATAAGTATAATGAATAAGAGTCCATTAGACCTTGATTGATTCAAAGGAGTTACTCATGATAAAAAACATTGTTTTCGATATTGGCCGAGTTTTGGTTAGTTATACTCCCTTTGAGTTCATCCAATCTTTGGGTCACAGTGAACGAAAATCCCAAGAATTATTTCAAGTGATTTTCGGCGGCCAAACTTGGAAAGATGCTGATCGAGGCACTGTAACGCTCACACAACAACTTTCAATCTATAAAGATCAATTGCCCCTTTATTCAGATGAAATCGACGAGATTATGGAAAAATGGATCTATATGCCAACGATGATGGCAGAAAGCGAAGCGCTACTAAAAGAAGTACTTGATCTCGGATTTAATGTTTACCTGCTCTCAAATTACCCCGAGCATGGATTCCCTCAATTCAAACTACGGTACCCCATCTTAGATCGAGTCCATGGATACGTTGTTTCATATCAGGAAAAACTCATGAAACCCGAGAAAGAAATCTATGAAGTGCTGCTACAACGTTATCAACTAGTTCCCGATGAAACTGTCTTCATTGATGATATTAGTGAGAATATCGAAGCAGCTGTTCAATTGGGAATCCATGGAACTGTATTTGAAAATGTTACCCAGACAAAATCTTATCTGATTTCACTCGGAGTTCCGCTAAAAACGAACTAAGGTCAGCTAATGTTGACTTTTTTAAACAACTTATCATTTTCATTGTTCCCCCCCCATGATCAACTCTGATTGAATACCTATGATAGGTTGTGCTTGAATGGGTGCAGTGCTACAATAAATTAGAATTATGAGGTAAACTTATGAATAAAAGTTGGTTAGGTACTAGTAAACATATCTTTCGATTGGTGTTAACCTATCTGATTCAAGCCACTGGTATTCTGAGTTTTCTGGCCGCCATCCCAATCAGAAGATTTTCGCTGCCTCAATTCAATACGGCCTATTTTGATTACATCAAAATCAATCATGTACTTACCAGTATCTTAGGTTTGGTCCTAATTTTCTTGGGGATTCAGCTTCGAAAAAGAATGCGTATGGCTTGGTATGTATCGATGATCAGTGTCCCTTTATTGATGTTACTGACGATCACTCGTTCTCATACCCTGACACCTTATTTACTGGTAGTGGAAATGGGAATCTATATTCTACTTTTGAGTGACCATAACTATTACTCTCGTCGCTCGCAGCCGGCTGGAATTTCAAAGAGTCTATTGATCATTGCCTTTTCTTTCGGTCTCTTGTTGTTTGTCACTACGTTGCGGATTTATTCACTCAAAGAAGAGTTTTTTTCGATCAAAGATATCTCATCAGCGTTAAGTAAATCGATTGCCTTGTTATTTTTTATGGATACATCTTTTATCAATATGTCCAATCGATTAGTGCGCGTTTTGATTGACTCGACGATCATCCTTCAATGGACAATGATCATTCTATCATTGATCATGTTGTTTTCCCCTCTTATCGTTCATCCGATCATGACCGCCCGTGATCATCAAAAAGTCCGCGATTATCTAATGCGGTTTTCATCCAACCCAATCGACTATGTTATTGTTGAGAATGACAAGAAATATTTCTTCGCTAAAGAAACGGAAGGTGTTATCGGTTATGTGGTCTCCGCTATGACAGCGGTTGTCGCCGGTGAGCCGGTTTGCGCCAAGGAAAATGCCCTTCAAGTATTAATTGAATTTAAAAACTTCTGTAAAGAAAATGATCTTGATATCTGTTTTGTTCAAACATCAGACCGTTTACTTGATGAATACAAACAATTACACATGGGCATAGCCAAATACGGTGAAGAAGCAATGTTCGATTTGAACACCTATACGATGGCAGGAAACAAAGCCCAAAAAGTACGATATGCGTTTAATCGAGCTACTCGTGACGGTGTATCGGTACGGGAATATAACCCGCATTTACATCATGATTCAGCGATAGAATCTGATATTCGCACTATCTCAAAACAATGGTTAAAAAGCAAGAAAAGTTCCGAACTTTCCTTCACGTTAGGCAGTGTCGGACTCGAAGAACCTCTCGATAAACGTTATTTCTTGGCTTATGATGTCAATAACCGTTGTGTTGGTTTTGTCGTATTTACGCCTTTTTCAAACCAAATTGGTTACCATGCTGATGTAACACGCCGCATCGATGATGCTCCGCAAGGGACGATGGAAAAGATCATCATCAGTGCCTTTGAACAATTCAAAAGTGAAGGAGTTCAATGGGGAAGCCTCGGTTTAGCACCACTCGCCAACTTAAGTGAGAATGGGCAACCATCTACTTCGACAGAAAGAGTCTTGGATCTTGTTTATGAGAAAATGAATTCTTTTTATGGATTTAAATCCCTCTACCACTATAAAAAAGGATATAACCCCACCCACTGGATCACCCGGTATCTAGTGTATAGTCCGGCCAGTTTTACACCGAAAACAGCCTATTCCCTATTAAAAGCACAAAATCCAAAAGGCGTTAGTGATTACTTACTTACTCAATTAAAAGGGCGATTCTCTAAAGATTGACAGGATGATGATATCCTGTTTTCTTTTGAGGGTTCTCCGTTATCGTCTACAATAAAACTTACTCGAATTCTGATATGCTGACTCGCATCATTGCATGATATAGTGTTTCTACAGGTGAACTTATGCAACTTCAATGGTACTATCTCGCATCCTTGTTTCTGGTTTTTCTTATTTTACTCTCATTCAAATCAAGATCACAACAGAGTCGTCATCGATTTCTTCTTTTTCTATCACTTATCAATGCAATCGCGTATATCGTCAACTGGTGGTTCTTTTATATCCGTGGGGATAACATCATGACCTTACTGCCATTGCAGTTATGCAATATTGCTGTTTTTCTGATTCCGATCGCTCTTATCACAAAAAAGCCAATCCTCATGGATTTCGTGTTCTATCTATGTGGATTAGGAGGTTTGGCCGCCATCATCGCAGTCAGTACTGATTATTCGGATACCTATTCGATGATGACATTTTCATTTTATGTGTTCCATTTCTCCGTATTTCTAATTCCACTATTAAACTCTATCTGGGGATTCCACAAATTAAAACCTAACATTAAAAGTGCATTAAAACTATCTTTGATGGTACTGGTAGTTTCAGGTACTCTGCACTTATTCAATCTATTCATTAATACCGTATATCATATCCCGGCGAACTATTTCTTCACAATCAAAGATCTTTCTACTCCCATCAATCCAGCCTTCGCTTTATTTGCGAAATGGATTCCTTATGACTATTTTTTCTTATTATTTGCACTTCCAGTTTTGTATTTATATATGACTATTGTTTATGCGATTGGGAAATGGCGGCTGTGTCAATAATCTTGTGTAAACTATCCGGCTCAAACTTGGAAACAGATAGGCTTCACTCTACTTGGTAAACATATCGTCGATTTTCGAAGTCACAGAACCAAATCCCTTATGGATTCTCATCATAAAGCGTTG
>JBBRCP010000117.1:0-3752 GCA_038204785.1 Erysipelotrichales bacterium | reverse complement strand
AATAAGTGATGATTCTGATCAAACGATAATCGTTGAACGAAGAAACACGCATAATCGATCGACTTCTTCAACAAGAGCGCTATTTCCGGATCATTGATCTTCTGTACCGAATAAACTTCTTTCGCAGCTCCTGCTTTGATTCCCAAATTTTCTAAGTAGGAATAGAGTGATTCGATATATTTCAACTCATCTAAGTCACGGTCTTGTAAAAGAACAGCATCGAAATATGATTTCTGATAAGCGATCGGTTTAGAATCGACATAACGTATCCTTGCGATCTGAACCAATTTATGTTCTTCGGGCAGGTGTAATTGCATCGCTGCTATTTTATTCTCTCCGAGTGTCACATCATGAACTTTCGTGATCAGATTGAATCCCTTGGTTTTCATCTCTTCCGTAAAACTCAACATTGTTAATTCACGAGTGAACTGTGGTTTGGCGACGTAGGTACCTTTCCCTTGAATCGCAAACAGATGCCCTTCTTTGATAAGATCCGCGAAGGCTTTGCGCACCGTGATCGTACTTACTTTATAATAGTTTTTGAAATATGACTCGGGTGGAATCATTGTTTCCGGTAGGTAGGTCTTGTTTTTGATATCTTCGATTATATCGAGTTTGATCTGAAGATATCGTGGTATACCGTCGATGGGGTACATTGGCAACCTCCTATGTCAACATGTTAATATGTTAATATACTATATCCATCACTATAATAGCACTATGTTTTTGAAATCACAATACTTATTTACGAAATATTTTTTGAATTTTTTCCCACAAAAAAGAACAGATTTCTCTGTTCTGTAGTTTACTCCTGAACTCTTCCGATATCGACACTCAACGAATACAGATCTTTATTCAAATAGGACTCCGAATATTCAAACGCTACATTATGGATATCATACCCCAGTCGCTGTATAAAGAAAGCCGGATCGTTGAACGGAATATTCATCTTCATACAGATATGACGATCATTCACGACAGCCACTGAGTAATTCTCTGTGACCCACACCGGATAAGCATCGATCTCTGCCAGCACCTGATAAAGTGATTTGTATTTTTCTACCTTCTGTGACAGTTCCAAACTTAGGATCGAACTGGGCAGATAAGTGATCTGATACGCCATGACCGACGCATCCGCATACCGCAACCGAGCGATTCGGGTAAACTCGGTATCCGGCGGCATGTTTAATTGTTTAGCCACCTGTTCATCTTGGACCGCTGAAATCGAATCCATCTTCATGTCGACTTTATAGCCTCTTTGTTTCAACTCTTCCGCCATACTCAATGAAGTCAGTCGACGGCTGAATCGCTGAGCAGCGACAAATGTACCTTTACCTTGTACCGCATAACAATAGCCTTCTTTAATCAGATCCGTAAACGCCTTACGTACCGTGATCGTACTGACATGGTACTTCAACTTCATTTGCGATTCACTGGGGATCGCATCATTCGGTTTTAAGCTCTTATTTTGGATCTGTTCGATGACATCTTTTTTGATTCTCAGATATCTGGGAATGTTGTCTTCCATCCGTATCCCCTCGCTTTTAACCAATTATAGCATAATATGTTAACATAGGAATACTGCTTAGTCTCAACATTGAAAATCGATATGTTGAATAAAGTAATTGCCAAACATCAATTTTTTCACTCTTTACTGGTTCTGTTTCGTTTTTTTTGAGGGTAACTTTTGGTTTCGGAGCTTCAGTAAAACAATAAGTATCGAGATCAATCTATAGTTGATTATTTATAACCCGATATCTATGGTCGAGTGCTTGTATATTCGAGATCATTGTAGTAGTATGGTCTACATGATTGGGTAGGTGGAAACATGTTTCAAGATATCGAACCGTATGCATACCACAACGAAATGGTTGATCGGAAACCAACTGAAAACGATTATGTTTTTATCATAAACAAAGACAAAGTACTTTTGGATGAATCAGACGGCGAATTGTCGCTTCTTCAATACCTTACCGTGAAAGCCAATTTCCCTGAGGCAATTCACGATCTCATCTATTTATTTTCGGTCAATGAAACTGCTTTTTTCCTTTCGTTGGATGAAATCATCGAAACGGAACATCTGCGACACCGGGATATCCATGTATTCCGTGAAATGAAACCGACCTGGCTGGCCTTCGCCGGAGCTACAGCCTATCATCTGGCGCATTGGTATGACACTCACCGCTATTGCGGACGATGTGCCGAACCCTTCGAGCGAAAAAACGATGAAAGAGCCGTTGTTTGTCCAAATTGCGGAAATATCGACTATCCGCGCATCTCCCCTTGTGTGATCGTTGGAATTATCGATGGTGATCACATCCTTTTGACTAAGTACGCAACAGGTTATCGGAAATATGCCCTCGTCGCAGGATTTGTGGAAATCGGTGAAACCCTGGAAGCTTCCATGCGGCGTGAAGTAATGGAAGAGGTAGGTCTTAAAATCAAGAATATACGTTATTTCAACAGCCAACCTTGGGCTTTCTCCAGCTCACTGTTAGCCGGTTTTTTTGCCGATCTGGATGGTGACAATAAACTCACGGTCGATATGAAGGAACTGTCGGAAGCTGTGTGGGTGCATCGCGATGCAATCCCGACAGGTGAATCCTCGTTCAGTCTGACTTGGAATATGATTGAAGCGTTTCGAACAAATTCGCTATGAAGAAAATACCAAACTATTTGTCGGTCAGCAGAATACTGCTTGCGTTAACCCTGTTCTTCATCCGACCGCTGAGTACTCCTTTTTATTTCGTTTACGTTCTTTGCGGAATCAGTGACATGCTGGATGGATTCATCGCACGAAAATTTCATGCCGCAAGCACTTTCGGTGCACGGCTTGACTCGATCGCCGATTTCGTGATGACCGCCGTTTTATTGATCATACTGTATCCTGTAATCAATCCTTCTGCCGCTATCCTACTTTGGATTGTTCTGATCGGAGTCCTACGATTTTCCGCGATGATAGTGGCAAAACGAAAATATGAGAAAGTTGCGATGTTACATACGCTAGCGAATAGGTTAACTGGACTCGCTCTCTTCTTATTTCCGCTATTTCTTGGCTTCATTCCGAAACCCTTAGTAATGATTCTTATCTGTTTACTTGCAAGTCTATCGGCGATTGAAGAACTCGCTGTCCAACTTACTTCCACTCAACTGAATTTAGATAAAAAAAGCATCTTCACGAAATGAAACATCCTAAAGCATGAACAAATGAGTTATACCTTGTCACAACGGTGGAACGAATGCATTTGGTCTTCCGTTACAAAGACGAAATCTCAATCCGACCAGATAAGGTTAAGTGTAATCCTTTGATTAGCCTGTTGAGTCATTTATATGAATCAATCATTGTTCTTTTCTCATGTGTTCAGAAACTCAATGAAGCAAGTATTCCGTATATTATGCTTTAATTTCATCTTGGTGGTCGACCTCATATTACAATTAGTTATCATTTATCTTTATGAGCACGATTAATATTCCTTAAATTTCTATTAAAAAAGCAACCTAGAATTATTCAGCGGCTGCTCGTTGGATATGAATGGTTAAATACATCTCTTCTTCTGATCGAACTTCATATTTATATTCGATGGCAGATTGTAAATAGAGAATGGAATTTTTAGAAAAAAAACAGAGGAATACAAACAACTAAGTGAGGTTGAAATCGATATTCAAAGCTAAGCAGTGTTGTCTAAAGAGATCATTGGCTGATTGATAATTGAGAATTTTCCTCTTCTTTTGGTTGATCATCTTCGAAACGG
>JBBRCP010000116.1:0-3921 GCA_038204785.1 Erysipelotrichales bacterium | reverse complement strand
AATCAGTGTGTTGATTGCTTCAATAAAACGATCAACTCGATAAACAATGACTAAACGGCCGTTATCTTTCAATAGCCGAAATGAATTCTCAGCTAATTCAGATAGTGTCAGATACTTCTCATGACGAGCTGCTGCTAAATATGGATTTTCACTGAACTGATCTTCACTTGAATCAAAATAAGGTGGATTACATAGAATCATATCAAACGGTCGGTCGTTGTACTCCTGTAAAGAACATACCTGGAAATTCAAGTGATTCAAGTCATTGATCTGTGCGTTATGAATAGCTAGTTCGATTGCTTGGGGTAAAATGTCGATTCCAACGCATTGTCCATCGGTTCGTTTAGCAGCAGTCAATAGTAATGCGCCATTGTTTGTTCCGACATCGAGAATTCGATCGTGTTTTCTTACTTGCATAAACTTTGAAAGAAACGTTGTGTCTGTGTTGATCCGAAACATATCACTTCGCTGTTTCAGTTTTAAATCGCTGTTGGGTAAATAATCATAATTATCACCGTTTTCCATTGTTATTCCTCGCATTTAAATCAGTATATCATAGGCGATTGAGATAAACTAAAAAAAATATGGTTTTCCCATATTTTTTAAACGTCGAGTTGTTTGGCGAATTCCAATTCAAACCAAAATGTGCTTCCTTCGCCGACTTTACTGATGGCGCCAAAATTAGCATGATGGCTTTTCAATATCGCACTGGCAATCGCAAGACCCAGACCGGTACCTTCAGTCTGCCGTTGATAATTCTTATCGATCTTATAATAGCGATCCCAGATATAAGGCAGATCTTCTTCACTGATACCATCGCCGTGATCAATGATCTCGATCCTGACACGATCTTCCAATAAAATTTGAATTTCCAACTTTTTGTCTTCACCGATATGTTTGATCGCATTATTCACGAAATTATAAATGACTTGGTGAATTTTGACATCATCGCCATGAACCCATACTTCATTTGGCGAAAAGACTTCAACTTCGATCGCATGATTGTCGATTAACCCTTCCATTAGTTTTAATGTCGAATGAACCATCGCAACTAAATCAAACTCTTTATCCTGAATAGTCAGTACACTCGATTGTAATTGCGAGATCTGTGTCATATCATTGACCAAACGATCTAAATGGTTTACCTCAGCAAGGATGACATCTAAATGTTCATCACGTTTAACGGGGTTGTTACCGGAAAGATCCTTGATCATCTCAGCGTAAGCTTTGATCATTGTCAACGGTGTCTTGATATCATGTGAAACATTCGCAATCAAATCTCTACGCAGTTCATCCATCTTACCTAATTCTTGGGTTGCATAGTTGAGGGTCGTTGCCAGTTCATTGATCTCACTGTATTCACTTTTTGCGAAATCGACTGAATAGTCTCCTTTGGCTAGTTTTTGCGCACTCTTGTTCATCTTAACAATCGGGTTGGCCATTTTACTGGAAATGAGTACGGAAACAATACTTGAAAATATAAAAACAGCAATCGTAACATAGATGAATTGATTTTTAAGTATCGATACCGTGGAATCCAAAGGATCCAAAGGACTGTTCAAGAAAATATAGAAGTTTCCGAAGGAAGCTTTAATTTCACGACCATACACCAACATATCTTGGCGTAACACCGAGTTTTTCAAGGGCAGAACGAAATCTCCCGAATTCGATAATCGCGTACGTTCAATATAGTCATCCACATTTGCCGGATTAGCAATGATACGTTGCGTCAGATAACAACCCAATCCAAGCGAATCAACCTGATACAGTAATACTCCTCGTTCATTGTAGACGAGACCGCAAACATTATTGTTGACGGCCTGTAATTGTAGATTGATATCGTCCATCGTATCTGTTTTGATGGCTAACTCAACGTGATCCGCAACACTGCGCACCTGTGAGGTTTTCATGTTTTGATAGTAAGTTTGTAGGAATACAATCTGAAAAAACCACAACATCGCAAGGATACTGATGGTTAGTGTTATAAAATAGATCCATGTCCGAAATCGGAGATTTCTATTGTTGAACTTCAAACTTATACCCCGTTCCACGTACGGTGACAATATAGTTGCGATATCCTTTCAGATTGTGACGGAGCATTTTAACGTGGGTATCCACGGTACGGTCATCACCGAAATAATTATAATTCCACACTTTATCCAATAACACATCACGTGAAAGAGCTGTATTTTTATTTTTTACCAAAAATAGCAGAAGTTCGAATTCTTTAGGTGTTAATGCAATTTTATCGCCATCAATGAATACGTTGCGAGCATCCACATCAATGACCAAACCATTGAAGCTCATCACTTGGTTTTCTTTTCCCAAATGGCGATCGACAACAACTTTGATGCGTGCCATCAATTCTTTAGGACTGAATGGTTTTACCACGTAATCATCGACACCGAGTTCAAAGCCGAAGAGCTTATCGTATTCTTCTTGACGTGCTGAAAGCATAATGACCGGGATATTTTTGATTTTTTTGATTTGACGGCAAGCGCTGAATCCATCAAGGTAAGGCATCATGATATCCAGAACAATCACATCAAAATCTTCTTTTTCTATTATTTCAAGAGCTTCGCGCCCGTCTTTCGCTTCTTTAACATCATATCCATTGACGATCGCATATTCACGAACAACTTCCCGAATTTTTACTTCATCGTCCACTATCAGTATTTTAGCCATATCGTGTACCGCCTTTCGTTTAAGTTTATCTTATTCATGTGATGTTTGAGTGAAATCAATTTTGATTTTGACGCACCATTATCGATTTAACCAAACAGGAAGCTTCCTTATCGATTTTACCTTCAATCTCAACAATGGCGCCTTTAACCAATGATTCAGCGTATTTCTCAAATAAGTTCGGCATGACCACAAGATCAATTGATGAACTTTCATCGTTTACACTCACAAAGGCCATCATTTGGCCTGTCTTGGTACGGTGTTGTTTGACACGTTGGACAACAGCAAGAAATTTAACCATGTTTCCAGCGGGTTTTAAGGTGATCAGCGGTGGATAGTTGATACCATTGGTCTTTTTGTAGGTGATCAATGGGTGTGAAGAGAGATAGAAACCAAGCACTTCTTTTTCACGCTCGGAGCTTTCACTCGCCTTATCGCTGACAACGATAGGAATGGGTCGTGATACAAGTCCTAAATCGATTCTACTTTGACCAAGTGTATCGATTCGAACCAGATCTGCATAGGTACATGCGTCATCTAGCGAAGCTAACATCGTCTTGCGGCTCATTGCGAATTCGTCGAGTGCACCGGCATCGATCAGTGATTCAATATTCTTACGATTAAAACGATGCGTCATGATTCTGGCAACAAAATCATAATAGTCAGTAAAAAGTCCCCCTGCTTGACGTTCGATTAAGATTTCACGGCACGCGGCTCCGCCGACTCCTTTAATGATTAAGAGCGGAAAGCGGATTGCATCTTCTTGTAGCCGATAACGATCATCGCTTTGATTGACTGATGGAGAGTTTAGTTGAACGCAGTGATTTCGGCATTCATCGATATATTCAGCGGTTTTTGCCTCACTTCCGATCACACTGCTAAGTAGTGCAGCAAAGAACTTAGATGGATAATTAGCTTTAAGATACGCCATCTGATAAGAGATCATCGCATAAGCGACCGAGTGGGATTTATTGAATCCATAATTGGCGAATTTCTGAATCAAATTGAATAGTTCAATCGCCATTGATTCTGAATGACCTTTGGCTTTACATCCTTCAATAAACTCAACTTGCATTTTTTTTAACTCGACTGCATTTTTTTTACTCATGGCTTTACGCAATAGGTCTGCTTTGGCGAGGCTAAATCCAGCCATCTTTTGAGCTGTCTGCATGATCTGTTCCTGATAGATCATGATACCATAGGTATCACCCAAGATCTCTTTAAGATCTTCATGAAGAT
>JBBRCP010000115.1:0-3926 GCA_038204785.1 Erysipelotrichales bacterium | reverse complement strand
TGAGGATAGTAATTTCAATAAATCTAAGGTAGAATTGGACATGGGCATATCTCCTTGGGTTGTTTCGCAACTTTATCCTAGCAGATATGTCCCTTTATTTTTCAAAATTCTGAATTCACACAACTTATTTTACACTCTCAACGATTCCGACAATTTGATTCAATTTCATCACCATTTCATATAAAATTCGGCATTTTTAAAGAATTCATAAAATTCAGCATTATATAGAAATTTGCATTAAAATCCTCTAGTTAAAAAATCTTTGATTATCGTTAGAAGCCTCCTCCCAAATTCAAGTGAATTAAGTAAATATTATTCATGTTAATGAATTAATTAAAAGTATCTTGAATTGTATTTATTTCATATATCTTGATTTGTACTTACTAAATTAAACTCTTGTTCGAAAACTATAGCATAATCTGAATACGTTTACAAACATCGAACAATTCAAATTTTGTACGAAGTTTTCTCAGTTTCCCTTTATTTTAGGATGAAAAGCCAAAACAAAAATAAGGAAAAATGCATATTTTTAGCACTTTTTGTGTTTATTGGATCAGGTAAGAGGATAGATAATGAATCTTTTTAGTCTCACTTATCCCCTTCATAATGCCCGAAAGTCCTCGATTATTAATATCTAATTCAGATGGGAATCACTTTATAAAGTCAATTGTATAAGCAGAGGAATAAATAGTGCGTCATTAGAAACACCCAATTTAAATATCACCTGTGCTTGAAAAATATATAAAGTTACTCAATGTTTCTAAATACATTCCATTTCCATAATTCTCGGAAGATTCATCAAAAAAACCGTTAAAAAGATCCTTTCGGACCTGAATTTTTTACTGGAGCGGGTGATGGGAATCGAACCCACGTAGTCAGCTTGGAAGGCTGAAGTTCTACCATTGAACTACACCCGCAAAAACAAATGGTGACTCGTGGCGGAATCGAACCGCCGACCCACTGATTAAAAGTCAGTTGCTCTACCAGCTGAGCTAACGAGTCATAAAATGGCTGGGGTACCTGGATTCGGACCAGGGAGATGTCAGAGTCAAAGTCTGATGCCTTACCGCTTGGCTATACCCCAACTTATAAAAAAGATGGTGGGGGGGGACGGATTCGAACCGCCGAACTCGGAGAGAATTGATTTACAGTCAACCGCGTTTAGCCACTTCGCTACCCCCCCATGTACAACAGAACGAATCTGATGTAATGGTGCCGGCTATAGGACTCGAACCTACAACCTACTGATTACAAATCAGTTGCTCTGCCAGTTGAGCTAAGCCGGCAGCAATCAAACATTGTCTTATAAAAGTATAATGGTGGAGGTTGAGGGGCTCGAACCCCCGACCCTCTGCTTGTAAGGCAGACGCTCTCCCAGCTGAGCTAAACCTCCGTATTCACGCTTAGCGCTTATTTAATATACCATAATAAGCAATTTATAGTCAACACAAATCTGCTTTTTTTTAAGTTCCATCATGTTTATTTTCCAATGTTTTCATGATATAATGGGTGAAAATTAAGGAGAGCTATGTACACTATCTATAACAAGCGCGCATTGACCAGAAACGAGCGTTTCATCAAAGCTTTGATCTACGGAGGACTGGCCACTCTGGGTATGGCATTGGTCTATGGAATCGTTTCAAGCATCACTCCGTTTGAGTTCTCAATCGTCTATGTCCTGTTCGGCTATGGGATCGGTTATGTGATTCGAACGATGGGACGTGGAGTCCAACCTCGGTTTTCTGTTTTAGGAGCCGTGCTGGCGATACTGTGCTTTCTGGTTGGAGATCTCTTGTCCATGTATGGAATGGGACTGCTGCTGCATCCCATTGTACTGATCCAAGGTATTTTCTTCATCATTCCTTCTTATCTTTCTGCCAATCTCAATTCGATCTTAGGCCTGGCTTTTAGAGCTTATGGTGTTTATGCAGCCTATATCAGTTCGCGAATCGTATAAAGAGGAAAAGAGCTTCCTCTTTTTTTCGCTTCATGATGTATAATATTATAATACGAGGTGAAACAATGTTCTACAGAGAAACTTGGGCCGAAATCCAATTGGATGCTCTCGGCCGTAATATCGATCGTTTACGTCTTTCTTCCGGTAAGGAAATTTTTGCTGTCATCAAAGCCAACGGCTACGGCCACGGCGATGATTACATTGCTCGAAAAGCAATCGAACATGGTGTTAAACTGCTGGCGGTTTCTTCAATGGATGAAGCCTTGGCATTACGCAAAAAAAATATCGATGCTCCCATCCTTAGTTTAGGCTTTGTTCATCCGCACGATGCCCACGAAGCCGCTGTCAATGATGTTCGTTGTACAGTGACATCCTTAGATTGGATTGAACAGGCTTCTATTCTACCGCATGAAAATCTGATTGTACACATTAAAGTGGATACAGGCATGAACCGAATTGGAGTCAAATCACTTGCTGAAGTCAATGACATCCTGACAATCTGTGATACTGCAGGCATCACCGTTGAAGGTATCTATACTCATTTCTCTTCCAGCGATGTTCAAGACAATTTACTGACCCAACGCCAGTATGATAAATTCGTTGAAATTTTAAAAGAAACACAACGTGAATTTAAATGGATCCACTGTGCTAATTCTGATGCAACTGTCCATTTCTATGAAAATGTATGTAACGCTGTCCGCTGTGGCTTGGCCATGTATGGCTATTCCAGCTATAAAACTTCACTTGAACCGGTCATGACCCTTTTTACCAAGATCATTCATGTCAATCAAGTTCATCCGGGTGAAACAGTCAGTTACGGTGCCACCTATTCCCCGAAAGAAACCGAATGGATCGCTACGATCCCAATTGGCTACGCTGATGGCTGGAATCGTAAACACCAAGGCGACAATGCCTTCGTTGGTAACAACGCTTGTGAGTTTGTCGGTCGTATCTGCATGGATCAATCGATGATTCGTCTCGATCGGTATTATCCAGTCGGAACCGTTGTTGAACTTTTAGGTGAACATTGTCCTTTGGTTCCAATGGCTAACCGTCTAGAAACTATTCCGTATGAAGTGTTGACGCAATTGAGCGACCGCATTCCGAAAGTCTATATTGAAAATAATCAAGTCGTTGGGTCCATCAATCCGCGACTTGCTTCTTACCATTAAACCCATGGTTTGTATCAGATACATAAATGTGAGATCTGATTCCTAAAGAGATCCAATCTTACTCATTTTGTTTATCAATACCGAAACTATCTTTTATTTTAGTAATCTGCCATGTTCATCCGAGTGCCAATCCTAATGACATTCCCACATGTCACTTAATAAAGGTGAAACCGATGAAAAAACAAGATTTCACACTTCAGAAGATCGCAACAATTCCGAATTTTTTGAGTCTCTTCAGACTTTTTTTAGCCTATGCTTTTTGGCAACAATACATTCATGCTTCTACCCCTAGTGAATACCTCTTCGCCGGTTCTTTATTGGTTGTCTCCGGCGTCACTGATGTATTGGACGGTCAAATTGCCCGTCGCTTCAATATGGTTAGCGAAGTAGGTAAAATATTGGATCCGATCGCTGATAAAGTAACCCAGGCTATGATCATGTTGTGCTTGGTTGAAAAGTATCCCTTGATTATTTTCGAACTCGGGCTATTTGTAGTAAAACAAATATATATGTCTCTGGCTGGACTTTATATTTTAAAAATATCAGGTGAAAACGTAGGCGCCCGATGGTATGGTAAAATAAACACCGTTATTCTATATGGTTGTTTTATTTTGATGATCTTGCCCCTACGGATATCGATCGAGATCGGCAATCTGTTGATCGTACTAAGTTGTCTATCTATTATTGCCACATTTATCTTTTATATGCGCGCGTATCAAGAAATTATTCGTGACGTTTCAATCACTTGAACCTACATTTTAATCAATATATTTACGATTTATAAAGCGGTCTTTCAT
>JBBRCP010000114.1:0-4002 GCA_038204785.1 Erysipelotrichales bacterium | reverse complement strand
TCAACCTCTAATCTTTCTTAAATCCTTTTCATCGCACAGCTCGTCTGTGCTTTTCGCTCTGCTTTCTTACGTAGTTCAAGATGTCTTTGTAAATATCCTCAATTAGCTGTTTTTTCTATTGACAGTTAATAGTTGGTCTTAACTGTTTAATTGATAGGAGTTTCTCTTATGAATGAACGAGGGGATTACATACCAATTCATCATATCCGGTAGTGTTATCCTGTTCACGGGTCAAATTCCATTCGTTATCCAGATCAATGATCACAATTTCCGCTGTCGTATGAATGATACACCCCTCTTTAACATGACCTCCGATTGCTTTCATTTCTTTATTAAAACAACTGATATGAAAGTGAACTCCGTCTTTACTGAGGGTTCCTGACAACGAGGTGATCTCCATGAAGTCGATATACCGTTCAACGGTGATGCCGTCGGCAGTTCTGAGTGTGATTTGCGAAAGGCTTCCGACCGCACTGATGATAGCCGCTGATGATATTCCATTATCTTTACACGCACTTACGATACCTTGAAGGAGATCTTGACCGGGAACCAAACGAAAAACCAGTGTTGATAAATGTTTCATTTAGTTGACCTGATAGATCTTGACGGAATCGATCATAAACGTTTTAGCCAAATCAGTGGTGTCGATCGAATAAGACATCGGTAAGTCGAACCCCAACCGCAGGTATTCTTCAACCGCTGAAACCTGAATATTTTTGGCTTCCCAGACTTTATTACCGTCTAGATAATAGGCGTATCCTTCTTTTGTCCAGAGAAGTCCATATGTGTGATATTCCTCGTAAAGGTTGGCAAAGACAAGTGTATTCTTGCGGACTCCGTTTGAATCATTGTTGGTATCATAATAGTACCCGGAGTTATGGATCGGATAGGGGTAATTCTGTGAAGTCGAGATATCGATCTGAACACCTTTGGTCGGATCCGTATTCGTCAGAGCACTCTTGGTCGTCAGTGAGATCGATGCAGTAAAGTCTTTAAGTTTCGGGAATTTAGCCCGTATTTCGAAATAGCCATATTTTTGAACCAACTTTGTTCTGATTGCCGTTGTATAGATCCGTACTCCCTTAAAACCGTCTTTCTTTGCGATGTTGATAGAAAGATGTCCATCCGCAATCGCTGCCTGATTCGAATCATAGAAACCCGACGAACTGAATAATCCGTTATCCAGTGTAACCCAGTTGGTTTTAAGTGTTTCTGCAGTATCAAATGTATCTTCAAAAATCAGTGTCATCTTACGGATATCGATGCGTTGTGAATTTAAGTAGATCCCATAAGAAGAGGCTAAAATAACAGTAGCTGCCAGAAGTAGGATCAGATTTCTCTTTTTAATGTTATTCATTCCAATACCCCCGTATATATAGTATTAATATACAACATTTTAAGTGGGGATAACAGTAAAAAATCGTACGCTGCCAGTACGATTTTTCTATTAACAAGGACATTACTTTTTAAGGGGGAACAATGAAGAAGTTAATGTCGAAATTATTGTTTCCTTGTTATGACTAAAGTATATCTGATTCATGTGAAAACATTATGTTCTTAGTGTGAAAATATCGTGAAATATTAGACACTCCTATAAGATTGTCTGAGTTACTCTACGATCGGTGTCAATTTCCCGCCGCTCGTTAATTCGATCGTTTTAGCTCCTAACCAACTATTACTTGTATTAGAAGCGTCGTAATAGATCGTAAAGCCATTGTCATTGATGTTTGAAAGTGTCGTATCTCCATCGATAAATACATTTAAATATGAGTTACCGGTCACATTCCAAACACTGGTCGCATCCATACTAAGCGACATTGATTTTGCTGCCGTATCCGTATTGATCACCGAAGTCATCTCTGATTGTTTCAAAATCAGTTTAATTGAGCTTAATTTATCAGCACTGATCGTTCCGACCAATGTCTGTGAAGTAGCTGTCAATGTAACATTCCCGCCGTTAGTACCGATTTTTCCCCATTTGGAAGTCGCTTCGGCACGAAGCAGTGTGCCGGAACCGATGAGTTCGGTATTGGTTAATGAAATACTGGCATCGGTATTGGTGATGTAGAAGAGTGGTCCTTCTTTAGCACACAGAGATCCTTGACGAATCGTAAGTGAACCGGTTCCGACGGTATCATAGTCAGAGGTACTTTGAAAGATCATCACACCTTCCCCCACTGTCGCCGTCGCTTCCGTCGCAGAAAGCAGAACCGAATTCTTACCATCGATCACCACTGCTTGTGCTCCTGATGCGAGTAGAACAGAATCTGACACTGAGATCGAACCTGCCGAATAAACAGCAGGAGAATCCACGGCTTGCGTTGTGATGGCAGAACCACTCACATCGATGTTACCCATATAGGTAGTACTCAGTCCGCGAGCCGAACTTCCGGATGTCGTGACAGTAACATTCTTTAGTGTTACTGATGAATCTGTTCCGGTAGCGAAGACAGCAGCGGCACCGATTCCGCTTGACGTGATCGATGAATCCTTGAGTGTGATCGTTGCTCCGCCCGTTGCCAAGACTGTTGCATTCAGTCCATACAAGTTGCTTTCGACTAAACTGCTTGTTTTGCCGCTTGAAGTGATTTTTGAGTTACTAAGGTCCAACTTACCGGTACTGATTCGAATCGCATTTTGATTGTTGCCGGTCGCATTGATCGTCAGATCAACAGCTGTCCCTTGATTATCATAAATAGCCGTTTGTTTTATTTTCCCGGTATCCGATCCCGTCGGAACTTCAGTCGGGTCATCCTTAACAACCGGCTCTTCTTTTTTCTCAGATGCACAACCGGACAACATTAACACAAAGATCAAAAACAGAGATATACCAAACAAACGGAAGTTTCTATTCTTCATGGATTTACCTTCCTTTGGTTACTAAACCAACTTTAACATAGCATGATTGTAGTTTACTTAGCGAATGAATCTATACATCAATTGATACTTTTCGTAAGTTCAACTATTATCTTATTCAGCTTGATCCGCTCTTCTTTCGCAAGTTTCAATTCTTCATTGATCAAGGTTAACTCATCCATAACAATATCATGCGTTTCTTTGATCGTCTTCTCTGTCTTTTCACCGCTTTTCGCCGCAACATAACCTAAAAGCGGCAGAGCAACTCCTTGGAAGAATACCGTTACGATGTATTGGATCCAACCGATCCCAGTTGGTTGTTGGAAAAATAACGGAATGATGACGAGTAACGCAATCAAATAGAAACAACCCATCGTTGACAGATACTTGGCTAACCGTTCACCCAACCAATCTGTATAAGTCACATAGAAATTTTTTAGATTTTCAAACATCTTGTTTTCCTCTTTTTTACTCTGATTTAATTGTACCCTTCCCGAGTTCAAAAGAAAATGCTTGCTTATCAAATCACGCTCTTCTTATAAAAAATAAGCACGTTGAGGTGCTTATTTCAGTGTGAACTTATCCGGATTATGCTTATCTTCGATAATGTACCCCTGATCTTTCAAATAATGTAGGATCTGCATCATTTGCGGTTTACTGTATTCCTTGTTGATCAGGCAGAATGCTTTGATCACATCCCCATTCCCGAATACTCCGTTATGCAAGGCAAGATTGTTCTTCAAATACGCCAAGACTTCATTTTTCCCTCTGTCGATGTTGAACATGATATTTCTCAGCCTCCTATTACTTACAGTGTACTCTTATTTGGTAAAAATAGAAGTCGAAAAGTTAAAGTCTGGTAAGATCTAAATGGCGATAAATTTGATGTTAAGCAAGTAAATAAAAAAGTGACGAAGATGAATCTTCGCCATCTTGAAAAATACTGATCAATGATTCATTCATAGTCCTCGCACAATTGTAATTTAAGTGGTGTAATTCTGTAGTTAAGGACCTAATGATTCTGAAATCCTTATATCGTCAACAGATTCTGCATTTTCACACTTCGGTTGGTCAATGATACAATGGAGTCTTTTGTTTTCTGAAGGAATACCATCAGTTTTTCCTGATCATCCATCCCAATGAAGC
>JBBRCP010000113.1:0-4120 GCA_038204785.1 Erysipelotrichales bacterium | reverse complement strand
CAACCTCTAATCTTTCTTAAATCCTTTTCATCGCACAGCTCGTCTGTGCTTTTCGCTCTGCTTTCTTACGTAGTTCAAGATGTCTTTGTAAATATCCTCAATTAGCTGTTTTTTCTATTGACAGTTAATAGTTGGTCTTATTGAGGTAGCTCTTCAACTTCAAACAATGGTGTTGATAGGTAACGTTCGCCATTATCAGGCAACAGAACCACGATTGTTTTCCCTTCATTCTCTATGCGTTTAGCGACTACAAGTGCTGCGTAAGCAGCAGCTCCCGATGATATTCCTACGAGAACACCTTCAAGACGTGCGATTTCCCTTGCGGTATCATAAGCTTGTTGGGTTTCTACGGTCAGGACTTCGTCATAAATATGAGTATTCAAGATTGATGGGATAAATCCGGCTGCCCATCCTTGAATTTTATGGGGGCCAGCTTTACCTTCGGAAAGAAGCGGTGAGTCTTTCGGCTCGACTGCTATTATTTTAACACTAGAACTGACAGATTTCAAATATTCTCCCGTTCCGGTAATCGTTCCACCGGTACCGATACCGGCCACAAAGATATCGACTTTACCCTCTGTATCTTCCCAGATTTCAGGTCCAGTCGTGGTTCTATGGATTTCAACGTTGGCTTGATTATCAAACTGTCCGGGCATGAAAGCACCCGGTGTAGCTGCTTTGATTTCTTCTGCTTTTGCGATAGCACCCTTCATTCCTTTTGCAGCTTCCGTTAATATAAGTGTTGCGCCATAAGCTTTTAATAGTTTGCGACGTTCGATACTCATGGTTTCCGGCATCGTCAAGATCACCTTATAACCTCGTGCTGCTGCAACCGATGCTAAACCGATACCGGTATTCCCACTTGTCGGCTCAACGATGACTGAACCTTCTTTGAGTAGTCCTTTTTTCTCTGCATCGAGGATCATAGCTAAAGCGATACGGTCCTTAACACTTCCAGCCGGATTTTTATATTCCAATTTCACAATGAAATTGACGTTGAGACCATGATGTGCCGCAAATCGATTCATTTGCAATAACGGTGTTTTACCGATTAGTTCTGTCGCACTTTGATATATTTTACTCATAAATAATCTCCATTTCCTAGTAAATATGTATGTTTACTGTGATATAATTATATAAACTAATTGATTACTTGTCAATCAATGCAATTGATTGATGACAAATACTCTCTATCGGTGAATATTCCAAAGGAGGATGACAATGAGAATCTCAACGAAAGGTCGATATGGACTAGCTGCCATGATAGCGTTAGCTAAACATTCGTCGACTGAAAGCACATCGATTGCTACGATCAGCAGTGAACTTGGCTTATCTAAACTTTATCTTGAACAAGTGCTGGCTACATTGAAAAGCCGTGGCTTAGTCGTATCCGTAAAAGGTTCACAGGGTGGTTATTCACTAGCTGATTCAACAAAAAACATCTGTGTTAAATCGATACTCTATGCATTGGAGCCAGCCCTGAGTGAGAAAACCGGTCATTCTTGTGATGATTCTTCTATCAATCTGATCTTACATCAATTGGTATTTGATCCCTTAAGTGATGTTATAGGTGATAAATTAAACCAAATCTATTTGAGTGATCTATTAGAAGCACTTGAAGATTTACAACCTGATTCCATCATGTTTTATATATAAAAGCCCGTATTTCTAGGGCGTTTTCTTATATTCTGAGTTATACGGTTCCATATGCGTGATTACTTGGACATTATTATGAAAATGTTCACGCAATAATTGTTCCAACTCATGAGTCAATTGGTGCACTTCCAATAAAGTCATACTCGGATCGGCTAGCACATGCATATCGATAAACATACTTTCCATGGTACCTCGGCTTCGCACATGATGAACTCCTTTGACAAGTGGATTCATCTTTATCACTTGTCGAACTTCTTCTTCGGTTACGACTGCACTGTCCAGCAGAATCGTACTGGTCATCCGGAATATTTCATAACCGGCTTTAAATATGAATCCTGCGACAATAAGCGATGCGACGGGATCGATCCAAAGCGGTAATCCTAGTTTCATTCCGACTAAAGCGAAAATGACACCGATAGTAACAAAGATATCACTGCGCGTATGCATTGAATCTGAAATGAGGATTGTACTGTTAAGTGTCATACCACGTTTTTTTTCATACTCTGCAACAACCAAGTTGATCACTAACGTTACAGTCATAACAATAAAACTGATCGGTTCAAGTTTGATTGGCGTCGGATTCGCAAATTTTTGGATGGCGTTTGATAGAATCTGAATACCCAGAAAAACAAGCATTCCGACGATAAACAAGCTCGTTAGTGTTTCATATTTCTGATGTCCATAGGGATGATCTTTGTCGACCGGTTTACTGGCCAAGCCAATCCCAATCAATCCGATGATGTTACTCGAACCATCAGTCAATGAATGAAATCCATCTGCCATCACACTGGCACTCTTGATCATTGATCCTACAACGATCTTAGCAAAGGCAACAACGAAATTAGCAAACAGAATCAGCCAAAGAACAAATTTTACTTGCGAATAGTTATTTTTCATTTTTTAGATACCTCATCGATTTCGCTCTTAACATCGACCATCCATCATTCAAGGCAATATTCGTAGTTAGTTGTAAGTCATCTTCTTGAGCCAACAAAAACAGTGAATCACGATTAATATCCGGTTGTAAGTCTTTTGATTTTTTGGGATAACAGATCCAAATAAGCCCTTCTTTCGCTATGAGTCGTTTCGCTTGAACAATTCTTTTTTTATATTCATCTCGACTTCCCACAAAAAGTAAGACGATGGAGTATTCACTTCTTTCGCTCAAATCCAAAGTCGTCTGTTGTGTTACAAAAGAGCTGAACTCTTGCGTCGGATAGAGAACAATTGCTGAAGTCAAAGGTTTAATATGCATTTTTTTGAAAACTGATTCATCCATGATTTTGCCTCACTCTTATGTTTCTCGGATCTACCGATAAAGTAAGCATACACTTATTTTCTCACAAAAAACCACACTACTTATTCAATGAATAATTGTTAAGTTATCTTTTTATAAATGTGCCATCGCGCAATTCCGCAAATGCGTTTCTTAATTCTGTTTGGGTATTCATTACGATCGGTCCGCCCCAGGCAATCGGCTCATTCAATCTCGCACCCGCAAATAACACAAAGCGAAGTTCTCCATCCGCCTTGATTTCGATTTTTTCTCCGTCAGTGAATAAGACTGCGCAATGATCACTGAATTCAGCTATATCTTGACCCGTCGTACCTTTTCCGGAAAAAACATAAATAAACACTGTCAAATCTGATTGAGTATCCAGTGTAAACCAAGCACTCTTCCGAAGTTCGACATCCATAATGATTGCTTGAACATGAGCCGGTAGGATACGACCGGTTATCGAATGATAGTTACCGGAAATCAATCGGACGGTGCGGTCTTCTTCTTCAAGTGTGATGATCTCCTTTTGCGTTATATCACGATAAGCCGGTATTCCCATTTTATCTTGTTGAGCAAGATTAATCCAACACTGTAATCCAAGCATGCGCGATGAGGCTTGCAGCATTTCTTGGTGAATGATACCTGAACAGGCACTCATCCACTGTGCTTGTCCATCCATGATGCTTCCTTTATTGCCTAAACTGTCAGCGTGTTCAATATTTCCTTTGATGAGATATGTAAATGTTTCAATACCGCGATGCGGATGCCACGGGAATCCTTTTATATATTCTTGCGGATCTGTTGAATCAAAAGCGTCTAACATCAGGAAAGGATCAAATAGATTGGTATCTGCCATACCAATCACGCGTACCAGACTGACGCCGGCTCCGTCAATCGTATGCGATCCCTTGACTATTTTTTTGATTGTTCGAATATTCATTTTCGGTTACCTCTCTTTACACTTTTCATTATAGAAGTTAAACTAACTATAGTGCAAGTGTGCAACGAATTAGGAGATCAAAATGCAATTACTATCAAGCATTACTGTTCGGAATACAACATTCAAAAATAGAATCGTTATGCCGCCGATGTGCATGTATATGGCAACTGACGGAGTTTCATCGAATTTCCATTTCACTCATTATACAAGCCGAGCCATTGGAGGTGTCGGTTATCTGATTGTTG
>JBBRCP010000112.1:0-4177 GCA_038204785.1 Erysipelotrichales bacterium | reverse complement strand
GCGATAAGTACCCGATCGTCTCCATTGTAGATGGTCTTGGCGAACGTGACTGGGTTGGATGGAAGAAACTTAACGACCGTTTGGGCCACAAAATCCAGATCGTCGGTGATGACCTGTTTGTTACCAACACGGCTATCTTGGCAGAAGGTATCGAAAAAGGTGTTGCGAACTCCGTTCTGATCAAGATCAACCAAATCGGTACCTTGACAGAGACATTTGATTGTATGGAATTGGCGAAACGTCATAACTTCACGACAGTTGTTTCACATCGTTCAGGTGAAACCGAAGATACAACGATCGCTGACATCGCTGTTGCGTTCAATGCAGGACAGATCAAGACCGGTTCTATGAGCCGTACGGATCGTGTTGCGAAATACAACCAACTTCTGAGAATCGAAGATGAACTGGGTGATTCCGCTATATTCCCGGGTATGGCTGCTTTCTACAATATCAAAGCCTAATTTAGATAAGTAGACCGACAGAAATGCCGGTCTTTTTTTGTGTTTGGAAAGAAGTATGATAAAGTAAGCATAACGAAACAACACGAGGTACTCGATGAAATACAATGCAGTTATACCTGAACTTACGGTAAGTGATCTAGAGAGTTCGAAATTTTTCTATCTCGATGTGATCGGCTTTAAACTCGATTATCAGCGTGAAGAAGACAAATTTATATTTATTTCATTCGATGAAGCGCAATTGATGTTGGAAGAAAGCAGTGGAAACTGGGTAACCGGCAAATTGAGTTATCCGTTTGGGCGAGGAATTAACCTTCAGATAACTGTTGGCGATGTTGCGAAAATTGCCCAAAAAATAAAGACGAATAAACTTCCGATCTATAAAGATCTTTTTGAAAGTCGTTACGAAAACAACGAAGAAATCATTCTTCAAAAAGAACTCCTTGTCCAAGATCCGGATGGCTATTTACTTCGATTTTCCGAACTGATAAATAGCACCGATCAAGATTCATCTGATGAAAGTAGATCAATGTCCAAGCAAATAGCCTAAGAGTTGAGAAAGGTTCGATTTCAACGAGTGTTTGCGAAATGAGCGACTTGTATTCAGAAAACAGGTCTGTTATAATTGTAAAGCAATATCAGGAAGGAGGATGGCTATGCTTCAGACATTACAGATCATATTAATGGTTGTGGCCGTTCTATTAATCTTATTATCACTTCTGCAAAGCGGAAAATCAGATGGAATCAGTAGCGCTTTCTCTGGAAGCGGCGGATTGAATCTGTTCGCGAACGTTAAAGAACGCGGTCCTGAAAAGACCATTTCACGATTAACACTCGTTTTGGGCGTACTTTTCTTTGTCCTGGTGGTTCTAGTAAGAATAGTTTGATAGGCCCGCGGGCCTTTTTTATTATACAATAGAAGAAGGGAGGGATCATATGAACCTCAAAGAGCAAATCGTCGAAACAATGACGCAACAACCCAAGTTACTTCTCTCGGAAGATGAGTGGGTTCGAAGACTCAGATTATTCTCTCAAGAAGAGATCGATGAACTGAGCCATTCACTTTACCAATTGGAAGAAGAGGGTGTTATTACACTGACGCATAAAGATAAATTTATCTTAACGGATGAAGCCGGTTGGATCAAAGGCATGCTTTCTATCAATCCTAAAGGATTTGGATTTGTTGATTTGGAAGAAGGCTCCGTATATATTCATGCCAACTCGATGAAAGACGCCATGCATCATGATATCGTACTGGTAAAACCGAAAGTATATAAAGACGGAACCAGTGAAGGGGAAGTCGTTAAAATACTTGAACGCTCCGTTACGCAACTTGTCGGAACGTGGTCTAAAACAGCGGATGGATTGGGATTGAGTGTGAATGATGCCCGAATCCGTCAGAAGATCGCCATGGATCCGGAAGATAGTTTGCACCTTACCGAAGGGCAACAGATTCTTGCGGAGATCGTCACGTATGGAGATCCACTTCAAGTAAAACTTAAGAAAGTATTAGGTAACGCCAATGATCCTGGAATGGATGTGTTGACGGTGCTTTATGAATACGGAATTGAACCTAATTTTCCGGATGATGTGATGGCTCAAGTGGAAACACTGGATATGGTCGTAACCGAAAAAGCGAAATTAGGACGTAAAGACTATACCGACAAAATGGTTGTTACGATTGATGGGGAAGATGCGAAAGATCTGGATGATGCGATCAGTTTGACACGTGAAGGCAATAATTACCGTCTTCAAGTTCATATCGCCGATGTGAGTCATTATGTTCAAGCGTATACACCGATCGATATCGAAGCTGAGAATCGTACGACTTCTGTGTATGTGGTAGATCGGGTCGTTCCAATGCTTCCGCATGCACTTTCTAATGGGGTGTGTTCACTCAATCCGCATGTAGAGCGTCTCACGCTTACCTGTGACATGCTTGTGACTCCTGATGGCAATGTGGACACATATGAGATCGTTCCCTCTTACATCAAGTCATATGCACGTATGACGTATACCGATGTAAACCGTATCCTCAATCAAGAGCCCGACGCATTAGAAAAATACAAAGACAGTAAAGATCTCTTTTTATTGATGTCTGAAGTAGCACAGGTGATCCGTCAGCGCCGTGTTCGTAACGGAGCCATCGATTTTGAAACAGCCGAAGCCAAGATCATTGTCGATGCGAATGGGAAAATCAAAGAAATCAAGAAACGTGAACGTCAGGAAGCTGAGATGATTATTGAAGACTTTATGATCCAAGCGAATGAAGTGGTTGCCAGACATATGAAATGGTTGGATATCCCTTCTTTATATCGAATCCATCAGACACCTGAGAAACGCAAAATGCAGGAATTCGCCAAGATCGCACTCATCATGGGTGAACGTTTGAAAGGTGACTTAGCGAATGTTCAACCGCTAACACTACAGAAACTGTTAACTCGTTCTATCGAAAAACCTGAATATCAGGTATTAAGCAGTCTTTTACTGCGAAGTATGCAAAAAGCGAAATATGACCCGCAGTGTTTAGGTCATTTTGGATTAGCTCTTAAAGAATACCTGCACTTTACTTCACCGATACGCCGTTATCCCGACTTGATCGTTCATCGTATGCTACATAAATATGTGTTCAATGTTGCTGATGAAGCGCAACAGGCGATCGACACCGAATTGGTAGAGAAATATGCGCAAGAAACATCTTTGGGTGAACGTAATGCGGTCGAAGCAGAGCGTGATGTGGAAGATATGAAGAAAGCTGAATATATGGAAGAGCACATCGGTGAAACGTTTAACGGTGTCATCAGCTCCGTCTTGAAATTCGGAATCTTCGTTCAATTAGACAATACGATCGAAGGATTGGTTCATATCACGAATCTAACAGATGATTATTACGAATATGACCCACGTTCACTCAGTTTGCGTGGAACACGTCATCATAAGATTTATTCACTGGGTCAAAAAGTGCGTATCAAAGTCAAAGATGCCAGTAAAGAAAAGAAAACGATCGATTTCGTGTTGATCGAAAAACAGGTCAAGCGCACATCATCTCAATATCCGATCAAAGCAGGAGGTAATACCCGTGGCAATAAAAACCGTATCCATCAACCGAAGAGCCACACATGATTATTTTATCGTTGAGAAGTATGAAGCAGGGATGGTTTTATTAGGGACTGAAATTAAATCAATCCGTAAAGGATCAGTTCAATTCAAAGATGCCTATATCCAATTCTTAAATGGAGAAGCCTTTATACGTGAAATGTATATTGCTCAGTATGAGTATGGTAATCGGTTTAACCACGAAGAAACACGTGAACGAAAGCTATTACTACATGAACACGAAATCAAAACACTCCAGAAGAAAGTGAAGTTAAAAGGGTATACCGTCATTCCTCTTCAGATGTATCTGAAAGACGGACGAGCTAAACTCGAGATCGCACTGGCTGAAGGTAAGGATCTCCACGATAAACGTGAGGCATCCAAAGAAAAAGATGCTAAACGTGAAATCGAAAAGGTCATGAAATCTAATCGTCAATAAACAAAGAAGGATCCAACCTCATTGAGTACGGATCCTTTATTTATAGGCTCTATGTCAAATGTTGGGGTAACCCGATAGAATGAGTGGAGTTTAATGAGGGATTCTCAGAAATGAGAGTTCCTTTTTTAGTTGAATGCGAGTAAGATTCGGGTTCTGAAACGATCGAAATTACGAAGACCGAAAG
>JBBRCP010000111.1:0-4218 GCA_038204785.1 Erysipelotrichales bacterium | reverse complement strand
AATAAAATGGATGCCATTACCCGCACTGTTGTAGGGAGTCACGGGATCACGCACAGAACCTTAGTTAAGATGTTTGCGTCGGTCGATGATCAACTTTTTAGAGGTCAATTATTGGTTCCGGAGCTTTAAGTCTCATCAGTTTTTCTTTTTAGAAAATCAAACCTCCCGACATAGATCGACGGAAGGTTTGAATAACTTAATGATCAATACAATCTAGTATATTTTTTAAACAGATCCACATTCTTCTGGAATCCGCCATCTACATTAGCACTACAGAAAACCGGAACTTCGATTCCTTTTTTACTCAATTCTTCAGCTACTTTTATGGAAATAGCTTGTGCAATCAGTGAATTAGCAATCGATGAAGTCGGTGCCATGGCTTGATCAACACCTGCAACATGATACGCTGCATCGCCTAAGCCTCCGCAATTATCGATCACGATGTCGGCAATGTCTTTTAATAGTTTACCGGATGGATCACGTGACGTACTTTGCGAGGAATGAGTCAGATTAGTGACTGCAACCACGGTACAACCTTTTTCTTTGGCTAATAATGCCATTTCGACCGTATATGCGTTACGGCCCGAATTAGAGGCGATCAATAATACATCACCCTTATCACACCCGTAAAGTTCAAACAAGATCCCTGCATAACCCGGTAATCTTTCCAAATAAGTACTCTTGGTTGGATGTTCGACCAATGTCAGTTCCGAAGTAAGCATCGGCACAATAAATGCCAAGCCGCCGGCTCTTCCATATAGTTCTTCCGCAAAGGTGTGTGAATGCCCGCTACCGGTCGCAAACACTTTATGACCGTTCGCAAACGCATCGGCAACAGCTTTTCCGGCCGCATCAATCGTTGCCTGTTGTGTGGCTTCAATTTTCTTCAAAACTTCCCAATAATACGTGAAAAAGTCTTTTGACATCATTTTGTCCTCCATTGAAGGCGCTTTGATCGGCGTCTTTCATCTACTTAAGTTTATCAGATAGAACTTGTAAATACAAGTTCATCACTACATGTTATTTCGCACTCCATGTTACTTTACCGTTGTTGAGGAAACAACGGGTTGGAAATCCACTTGCATCGATGCTGGCATAATTATGACCTGAATTCACATTCCAAACGGCTGCGACTTTCAATTCTTCAGTAAGCGATGTGTTGATCAATCGATGCGCATATTTCCCATTAATATAGTGAACCGAACCTTCAAAGATCGGTTCCGCATATACTTCGATCTCACCATCCCACATCAACAAGAAACCTTCACCGCTGAGACCCTGATAGTATTCGTCATAACGTGTATCCAAGTGAAAATGACCACGTGTCATACTACATTCGCCATTAACTGTATACGGTTTTAGATACGTGACACCCAACTGCATGGAACCAATTTCAGGATGTTCTTTTTGCGTACATTGCGAAGCAACTTCATAGGCGAGCAAGTCTTCCATTTCAATCGGCATTACACTCGCATAACACTGTTTCAATTGACCTGCTTTTTTCGCATATGTTTCGATCGGTGTTGTTTTAAGAATGAAATTCTCTGATTTAAGTAATTGTCCCGGCTTTCTGATTTCCATTATTGATTTCCGCCTTTCTGTGGCAAGTAGGAGTAAGGTTACATAATAGTAGTTGTACAAGTCTTATTGAATGACACAACACCTTAACATTATCTCGTGTTTACTTTACAAAATTAGGGTTAGTTGATGCTTTCGATTCTCTGTAACTCGCTGAAAGAATATCCATGTTTCCAACGATCTCTATCTCTCCGAAATGATCCGGAATCAATACAGTCGATCCTGCTTTTACAGTATGATCACCGATTATCCCTGTCCCTGAAAGTACTGTCATAAACATAAACCTATCATATTCATACGTTCCCTTCGTCTCTACTTCAAGACGATGCAAACTAAACAAGTAAGGCTCATCAAAGTACTCAGTAACACGGATCCCATTTCTCAACGTAGCTGGAGGCCGCACCGGACCTTGCGCTGTATGTGGAACGGTGATTACATCAATGCTTTTAGATTGGTGAAGATCACGGTGTAATCCGGTCTTTTTATCCACTCTTCCATAATCATATACACGATAAGTCAAATCGGCACTGCGTGAGATCTCATAACACAAAACATCCTTACCGACCGCATGCATACTGCCAAACGGCACATAGAGAAATTCGCCTGGCACGGCATCCACATAGGTCAATAACGCATCCCATTCTCCATTATGGATTCGATCCGCGAGTTCTTCACGCGTCTTGGCTGTATGTCCAAATTGGATCTTACCATCACTGGGTGCTTCGATAACGAACCAAGCTTCGGGCTTCCCTTGCGAATTGTCATGTTTTTTCGCATATTCATCACCCGGATGAACTTGAACCGAAAGTTTATCGATTGGATCGATGATCGTAACCCGGATCGGAAATTCGGGATTATCACACTTAAACCAATCCGGTAATTTTACGTACGCTTCCGAGATGCTCATTCCGATTTCACGCAAATGACAGTCTCCGGTCTTTAGCGCACCGACACACCACATTTCTCCTACCGGATCAATCTCCGTCCTCCCGTTGAACTGTGATCTGATGCGTGTTCCGCCCCAGATGCGTTCACTGAACGTTGGTTCTACTGTAATGATTTGTTTTTCCATATATCCTCCTACAATGTCTCTATGATACCTTTTTTACACTCTCGGTTCAAGAGTCATTGATTGTTTATGAAAGAATTTGATTAAATATGACACAACCAGCATTATAAAAAAATAAGCGTTTCCGCTTATTTTCCCTTAACATTTCCATCATAGTACGCTTTTCCCGCAATCAAAGGATTCTCTTTTGTATCAAACATTTCCTGTATCGTTACTAATTGATATCCCTGCTTAACCAATTCCGGTACCAGAACTTCTAAGGCATCGGCTGTACTCGAATAAATATCATGCATAACGATGATATCACCGTCATCTAGATTACTCAACACTGCCTTGATGATCGCATCTTTATTTCTGCTTTCCCAGTCTTTTGAATCCACGTTCCAAAGTATCATCGGATAGCCCACATTTTGACGTAACGAATCATTCATACTTCCGTTCGGTGGACGAACGACACTCGCTGTCGTACCGACGATTCCCTTCATTAACACATTGGTTGAATTGATCTGATCCAACATTTCAGCCGTCGTGATCTTGGTATATACCTTGTGATTGAACGAATGGTTTCCGATCTGATTATCATTATTGATGATCATCTCCATCTTTGAGCTATTCTGTTCCATCCGATAACCCAATTCAAAAAACGTTGCGACCGCATTGTTTGCTTTTAGAATCTCAACGATTCGTTGTGTATTCGGTGTATTCGGACCGTCATCAAATGTCAAAGCGATCATCTTTTTAGATGGATCAGCAGCCCGTTCCAAATAGATCGTTTCTTCTAACTTCATCGGATCTTTCTTCACAAATGAAAGTGTGGTATTCAAATAGAAATTCAACTCATTCATCGCGATCGTTGCTTTAGCCGAATTGAGTTCTACTTGATTAAAATAAACAACTAAATTAGTTCCCTCAAAGGAGAAGTTTTCATAACTCACAAGATTAGGCGCGGTAATCCGCAATACAGCCGATTTGCGTTTAAGATCAGCGGTGATTTCAGTTGTCTGCAGTTGTTTACGTGTTTCAAAGGCGATTTTACGCAAGTAATTACCGGTAAAGACTGCATCAAGGGTGATTCTGGTTTCATTGGTCAGATCATACACAAGCGTCTTTACTGCTTTTGTGGATACTCCTAACTGATCCTTGGTAGTTAGTGTGAACACAAAACTCGCAAAATGTTTATCCACGATATACGAACTAAAATCGATCAGCACTTCATTCGGCGAAGTCTTGTTGTTTTTGTCTTTCAACAGGTTTACCGCTGTCTGACGTGTTTCAGCAATTGTCGTTGTTATCATTTGTTTGATATCGGCATTTACTTTTTTATAAGAGGTCGACGGATAATAGGCAGCAACCAACCAATTCTTACTACGGTCAACTTGTAGTTTTGATCTACCGACTTCTTTGTTTACAGTCGCTGCTTTTCTCATATACGTCGGCAACGAATTATTGACACTGAAAAGATTATAGAATGTAACACCGCCAAAGCCCAATACGCCCACGACCAAGGCAATGACGATCAAGCGAATGATAAATGACGGTTTAATTTTTAACTTTTTAAACACTTTACGACC
>JBBRCP010000110.1:0-4378 GCA_038204785.1 Erysipelotrichales bacterium | reverse complement strand
ACAAACTCGTGACATACCGTAGACCCCCTTTCGTGATCGATTTTGCTTGTAAAGCATATCATGAAGTATTGATTTATGCAAGTGAAATTAGCGAATAAAATCTTTTTTAGAAGGGGCAGGTGTGGTATGATATAAGCAATGGTGAAGGAGGAATAATTGTGAGCGACCAACAAGTCTACGCGGCACTGGAAATCGCGGATCATGAAATCCGTCTATTGGTTGGGGAGTTTCACAACACCCGTCTTAACATCCTAAAAGTTGAGAAAGTAAGCTGCTCTGGAATTACCGGAGTTGAAATAACCGATCAGAACTCGGTCGTCGGAAGCCTCATAAAAGCTGTCAATAATGCTTCAGCTAATCTTGGTGCACGAATCGAACGAGTCTTGCTTTTGATTCCGTCAGCCGGACTTCAACGGTTTACACGCAGAATTCAAGTTCAAGTCAGTGAGCGAATCACATTGACTGATGTTCAGGCAGCCATCAAAGAAGCCTTGAAAACGGAACTGCCGGATCATCTTGAATTGATCAATTTGATTGTAACGAAATTTATCGTGAATGGAATTACTTCACGACGTATGCCTCTGAATGAACCGTGTACATCAATGGGTGTCGATATCGATCTCTTATGTGCTGATCGACAGTTAGCTTATTCGTATGCGGAAGCAGCAGAAAAAGCCGGTCTGGAAATACTCGATGTGAGTATCGACAGTTTCGCCATGGCGAAAGAAGCTTCATTATTGGAGAAATCAATCGAACAGTTCACAATCCTGATCAGAGCCGAACGCCAAACAACAACCTTGACACTATTTGCGAAAGGTAAATTGGTATCCAGCGAAATTCTTATGAGCGGAAGTGATGCATTGATTGGTGAAATCAGCGATAAAGTTGATTTACCGCTTGAGATTTCCGAACGTTTACTTCATTTTAATTGCCGTTTGGATATGGAGACGTATCCATCGACACCTATTTATTTGTGGTCAAGTGATGGTAAGACCCATACATTGACTGAAAAAGAATTAGCTGATATTATTCAGCCTCCCCTCATGGATTGGTTGGAGCAAATCAAAAAATGTTGCGATCCGATCTTACAGGCAGGTCCGGCTCAGATCGTTCTGAGTGGCGAAGCTGCTGAAATATTCGGCCTTGATACAATGATCAAAAAGACGGTCGGTTGTGAATGTGAACTGTATGTACCCGAAACATTCGGTGTCAGAAATAGTTCATTGGCGGCGGTTGTCGGAATGTTCTATGTATTGAAAGATCAACAACTTTATCGTAAAAACTATAGATCAGGAGTTAATATGGAACAGTTTACGAATATGATTGCCAATAAGAGTAAAGAACCTAGTTCGGACGATACATTGACACGTAAATTAAAAGGAATTCTATTTGAAACCAAAGCCAAGTAACAGGAGGTAACCAGAATGAGTGATTTACAATACAATCAAGTAGCCAAAATAAAGGTGTTCGGTATCGGCGGAGCCGGCTGCAACGCAATCAACCGCATGGTCGACGAAGGTGTTCAAGGTGTCGAGTTCTATGTCGCCAATACCGATCTACAAGTACTGAATATTTCACCGGTCAAAAATAAGATCATTCTCGGCCGCGAAACAACCAAAGGCTTGGGCGCGGGGGCGAATCCTGAAATGGGCCGTAAGGCAGCGCTGGAAAGCGAAGCTGAGATCCGCGAAGCCATGAAGGGATCAGATATGGTCTTTATTACGGCTGGTTTAGGGGGTGGTACCGGTACCGGTGCAGCTCCGCTTTTCGCTAAGATCGCTAAAGAAAGCAATATTCTTACAGTCGGAATTGTTACGAAACCATTCAGCTTTGAAGGACGCAAACGCATGGATCAAGCACTAAACGGTCTTGAAGATCTGAAGCAGTTTGTTGACTCGCTGATTATCGTCTCAAATAATCAATTATTGGAAGTGATCGGACGTATTCCGTTTATTGAAGCGTTCAGAGAAGCCGATAATGTATTACGTCAAGGTGTTCAGACCATTACGGATCTGATTGCTGTACCGGCACTCATCAATCTTGATTTTGCGGATGTTAGAACCGTTATGGAAGGTCAAGGCAGTGCACTGATCGGAATCGGTATGGCCCAAGGTGAAAATAAAGCGCAAGAAGCAGCTGCGAAAGCGATCACATCACCCTTACTGGAAGCTCAGATTCGTGGTGCTCGCAATGCGATTGTTAATGTTACAGGGGGTCAAGCAATCTCTATCTATGATGCGAATGACGCTGTCGAATTTATTCGAGAAGCAGCCGGTTCTGAGATTGACATTATCTTCGGTGTTGCAATCAATGACAAGATCGGTGATTCTATCATCGTAACAGTCATCGCAACTGGATTTGATTTACCGAAACAGAACATTACGACCAAGCCGATCATGGAAGCACGAAAAGTTGTAGAAGTGATTAAAAACGAAAAAACAGAAGTTGAAGATGATGAAAACGAAATTCCGGGATTCTTTAAATTCAGAGGCTGACCTTGCGGTTGGTCTTTTTTTATTGTTTATATTCTCGGGTATCTTCTTTGCGTTTTATTGTGTTAACTGTTACGATAATCACATGCGAAGGGAGGAACAATGAATGAATATACTTTATTTCCATGCGAATTTATTAAGAAATAATTATCGCTGTGCTCAAGTGCGTCAACGCTTGCGAGAATTTATCTCGGCGAGCAGTATCGATGTGATCTTGATCAGTGGAGTCGATGATACACATACGCAACAGTTGGAAGAAATGCAGGAATTTCTAAGTGAAATCAATGTACCGCTCATCCTTAAAAAAGGTTCCTATCAAATCAAAGATAGCTCAGTAACGATGGACGAAGCTGGTTTAGTTATCCGCGACAAGCGTTTCTTCCCACTTGATGGAACAGTGATGGTCATCGAAACAGAACCTGATCTGAGTGGGAATTATGTTACCTTGGATTTGTTTGCGGATGAGAGTTTCGCTGATTATCATTCAACACTGGATTCTGCGACCATGGTCGATGATATCCGAAAATTGATGAATCATAAAGAGGCTATAAACAAAAACCGTTTCAATTGAGACGGTTTTATTTTTATATAAATATAATCAATAAATATATTAATATATTCAATAAAACTATTGACATAATTAATCTATCGTACTACTATATAAACAAGAGGTGAGGATATGGCCAAGAAAATAAAGATTATCATAAAGACGGATGAGAAAAACATAAATTTACCCTCCATCGGATTCGGAGTAGCGATGACATTTCTCAGATTCGGTTTATGGGGAAGCAGATTCTTTAAAGACATGGACCCGGAAGCGCGCACGGTTCTTGAACAAAACAAAGGTCTGATCCTTGACTCCGCTAAACAGCTTTTTAAAGAATTGAAGACCATGGATTCATTTACATTAGTAGAAGTAAAAAGCAGTGATTCATATATTTTAATCGATATATTGTAACAAGGAGAATGACAATGAAAAAAGAAGTTATCGGTATTTGTCCGGTTTGCAACAATACTTTATTAGCGACACGGCTGACCTGCAATCACTGCCACACAGAAATCACCGGTGAATTCTCGCTCTCACGGTTTAGTTATCTTTCGAAAGATGAACTGGCTTTTGTGGAAACGTTTATTCGTGTGCAGGGCAACATCAAAGAAATGGAAAAAGAACTGAATGTTTCGTATCCGACGGTTAAGAAGAATCTGGAACAGATCATCACCAAAATGGGGTTTCCGACTGTCAGAGCTTCTTCATCTGTTGATGAGAATGAAGTATTGCTTCGTTTAAAAAACAAAGAACTCAGCGTTGAAGAAGCGCTTGAACTGTTAAGAAAGTAGGAACTAACAATGAACTCAAAAGAACAAATCCTGGAAATGGTAAAAGAAGGCACCTTAAGTGTTGATGAAGGACTCAAACTTTTATCCGCTATGGAAACCAAATCACCGGTGAATGAAGTGCGCCCAAGCGGCAGTAATGCCAGACGCATGATCAAAATATTAGTCAACTCAAAAGAAGGGGATGATGTCAAAGTCAATATCCCACTAGCGTTAGTGAAAGTCGGATTGGATATCGGAAGTAAAATGAATGTAAACGGAAAACAGTTGGATCTTAAAGGAATCGATATTGACAGTATCTTGCAGATGATCGATGAAGGTGCGATTGGTGAGCTTGTAAACGTTCAATCTGCAGATGGCGAGACAGTCAGAATTTTCGTAGATTAATGCCCTAAGGGGCATTTTTTTTTGTTAGTGTCAAATAAGTGTGGAATAAACAAGAAAGATAAGAGAGAGCGGATGAACAAACATCGGCTTTCTTCATTGTTGGGCGATAAGTCCTTTCAACCAACGGCTATGGGAAGATTTTTCATAAACTGTGGAGTGCAAAT
>JBBRCP010000109.1:0-4520 GCA_038204785.1 Erysipelotrichales bacterium | reverse complement strand
TGTCGGGTTTCCCAGATAGTCATTGTTAGTGAGAGAATCCCAATTACGCATAAAAGCGCACTCAACTTCATGACCTTGTTCTTTTAATAAATAGGCGGCTACTGCCGAGTCGACACCACCTGATAAACCAACGAGAATTTTCATTTTGCACCTCCAATCTTTGTTATTATAACACAAAAAAAAGACATAAAAAAAGCTGTACTAGACAGCTTTCAGTTCAGATTCATTCACTACAAGACCAACCCCGTTGCGAATTTCACCGCATGTCGGGTAATTCGGGCAATCTGCATTACATGATACCGCTGCGATATTCCGAAGTTCCGGAGGTATAAACGCACCGATTTCTTCTTCGTCGTAACCGACTAGGAAGTTTCTTTCATTGAGTAATATCGGACGTTTCAACACAGAAGGATTCTGTTGGATGAAACGGACCAATTCATTCAGAGACATTTCATCCAGGTCAATTTTACTTTCCTGGATAATCTTAGAACGTTTAGATATAATATCCTCGGTTCCGTTCTCACTGCGCATCAGTAAATGTTTTATTTCATTTTCATTTAATATGGTGGAGAAAATGTTTTTTTCAATGAATTTCAATTCACGATCTTTAAGCCACTGTTTTACCTTACGGCAGGAAGCACAACCAGGAGATGTATAGACTACGATCATATTTTTACCTCCATTTGATATATTATATAGCACATTAAAAGTATTTGAAAGAGAAAGATTGACTATGATTCATAAATGTTATATTATTTTCACATATTTTCACATTTATTGAAACATTTACAGGGAGCAACACTATGGGAAATCAGCAGAAGAGAAAGTTTGGTTTATTAACCACCGTTGCGATGATAGCGGGAATTGTCATCGGATCAGGAATATTCTTTAAGACCGACAATATTCTCATCGCAGTTAAGGGTAATGTTCTACTGGGTGTTGTTACTTGGATACTAGGCGCTGTAGGTATCATCTTCGGCGGATTGACAATGGCACAATTTGCGAAGGTCGATGAAAATGTCGGTGGTATCATTACTTACTCTGAAATGTCTTGGGGTAAGACACTAGGCTATTTGGCTGGTTGGTTTCAGATCATGTTTTATTATCCGGCATTGGTGGCAATCATCGCATGGGTCGCCGGTATGTATACTTGTACATTATTCGGGCTTCCTGGACCCTTCAGTATTTATACATGGGGACTGACACTGGTTTATCTACTGGGTCTATTCGCACTTAATGCATTTGCAACAAAAGCAGCTGGTCATTTTCAATCCATTACACTGATCATTAAGGTCACTGCATTGGTCATATTGGGTCTGACCGGACTATTTTTCGGTAACCCGGTAGAAGTATTGAATATTCCGGCCGGCATTGGTAGCGGAAACGGTTTGTTTGTGGCTCTTATTGCGGTCGCCTTTGCTTTTGATGGTTGGTTAGTTGCACCCTCGATCGCACACGAAATCAAAAATCCTAAACGTAATCTACCGCTAGCGCTAACCTTGGCACCGATTCTGATTCTTGTTATTTACCTGGCTTATTTCGTGGGTATCAGTTCGGTACTCGGTTCAGCCAAAATCATTGAATTAGGTGATTCAGCTGTAGGTGAAGTTGCCAATATGTTCTTTGGACCTTTGGGAATCAAAATCGTTTATACCTGTGTTGTTCTATCGGTACTTGGTACATTGAATGGGTTGATTCTTGGGTTTATTCGCTTGCCTTATGCTTTAGCTCTCCGTAATGAAATGTATCAAAGCGAAAAATTAGCGAAGGTTCATGCTAAATATGACATTCCGTTGGCTTCTGTTGTATTATCACTGGTTGTTTCCTTAGTGTGGTTGTTATTGCATTTCTTATCGACCAATGGGGTTATTTATTATAAATTGTCCTTATTCGAAGGATTGGATGTTAGTGAACTTCCAATCGTTCTGACATACTTCTTCTATATGTCGATTTATATTTCGGTTATTCGAAACTTTGTTATCAATAAAGCTAAAGGCTTATTAAATGGATTATTGATTCCTTCGATGGCCGTCATTGGAGCCTCCTTAGTTATCTACGGCGGACTGACTAATCCAAAATTCAACGTCTATTTAATTGTTTCGTTGGTTGGAATCGTTGCCGGACTCTTGCTTAAACCAAAAAAAAGTGTTTAAATAAAATAAAGATATTGAACGGATCAAAGTAGAAACACATTTGGTAATCAGCGATACTCTGGTGGTGAAAAGAGTACTGGAATGTGAATCGAAGTGGGGTCCCGGAATTGAGGACGGCATCAGTCGTCTTACGGTTGCGCCGTTATCGCTTGAGTGACCGGCAACGGTAATCAGGGTGGTACCACGAACGATAAGCGTCCCTTTACAGGGATGCTTTTTTAATGAAAGAGAGGAAACAACTATGAAGAAAATGTTGAGCGGAATCAAACCCAGCGGACAATTGACACTGGGGAATTACATCGGGGCGTTGAAAAACTTTGTTGCGTATCAGGACGATTATGAAATGATCATTTTCATCGCTAACTTACATTGTTTGACGATCTATCAAGATCCAACCGAACTGCGCAAGAATCTACATGATACGATTGCCCTTTATTTGGCGTGTGGACTTGATCCGAAGAAAACAACTATTTTTATGCAATCGGATGTGAAGGAACATGCACAACTTGGATTTATCATGAGCTGCAACACTTATTTGGGTGAACTGAATCGGATGACGCAATACAAAGATAAAGTCGCAAAAGGAGAGAGTGCATTATCAGCTGGGTTTTATACCTATCCGACATTGATGGCAGCTGATATTTTAATGTATGATGCGGATTACGTTCCCGTTGGGGAAGACCAAAAACAACACGTTGAACTTGCTCGTGATGTGGCTGAACGATTCAATAATAAATATGGTGTTACGTTTACTGTACCTGAACCATTAATTCCTAAGATTGGCGCTCGAATTATGTCATTGAGTGAACCTACAAAGAAAATGTCGAAATCAGAAGAGAATAATAAAGGATGTATTTACCTTTTGGATGCTCCGGCAGTTGCTTCTAAAAAAATCATGTCAGCAGTGACCGATCTGGTTGGTAAGATCCAATATGATACCGAAAATCAACCGGGTGTTAGTAATTTATTGACGATTCACAGTACACTCAGCGGCGTTCCGATCAGCGAATTGGTGAGTCAATTTGAAGGGCAGGGATATGGAACTCTTAAAAAAGCAGTAGCTGTCGAAGTTGTAAAACTACTCACCGACTTACAAGCTAATTACCATAAAATTATGGCATCGGGGATTATTCAAGAAGTATTACATGACGGAAAAGAGCAAGCCGGCAAAATCGCGGCTGCGAAGTTATCCGATGTACAGCATAAAATCGGAGCCGATATTTTTTAGAGTGTTGGCAAAATCAGTTCATTGTGATATAATCCGTCTGTAAATCGTTGACAAAGAAAAGTAAACAGATGAGTTCTCGTAGCGAGGAAACGGCCGGTGAAAGTTTCTGTATGACTCTGTTGAAGCCACTTTGAAGAGAAAGCACAAACTTTCCGTTGGCCGCGTTAAGGCAGTAAGGTGCACGTGCAAGCGTGAATCAGGATGGTACCGCGTTCATAACGTTCCTGTAATGGGGCGTTTTTTTTATGGAGGAACAACAATGAAACAAAGAACAAGTTCAGAAATCCGTCAATTATTCCTTGATTATTTTGCGTCGAAAGGTCATATGATCGAACCTGGTGCTTCACTTGTGCCTATTAATGATCCAACATTGCTTTGGGTCAACTCAGGTGTAGCAGCCTTGAAAAAGTATTTTGACGGTTCTGTTAAACCGCAAAGTAATCGGATCACCAATGCCCAAAAATCGATTCGTACCAACGATATCGAGAATGTCGGTAAAACAGCTCGTCATCACACATTCTTCGAAATGCTGGGTAACTTCTCAATCGGTGATTATTTTAAATTCGAAGCGATCCAATATGCTTGGGAATTTCTGACGGATGAGCGTTATATCGGTTTTGAAAAAGAGAAAATGTATGTAACTGTTCATCCGGATGATACAGAAGCTTATCGGATATGGACAGAGGTAGTTAAACTGGATCCAACCCATATTTTGAAGTCTGAAGAGAATTACTGGCAGATCGGTGAAGGACCATGCGGCCCGAACACGGAAATCTATTATGACCGCGGAGAAAGTTTCGATCCCGATCATGAAGGAGAATCGTTGTTTTTCACAGAAAAAGAGAATGATCGTTATATCGAAATTTGGAACGTCGTTTTCTCTCAGTATGATGGTCGCGAAGGTGTTGATCGCAGTGAATATAAAGAATTACCACAAAAAAACATCGATACCGGCATGGGATTGGAACGCTTAGTCTGCATCGTACAAAAGGGTGCAACCAATTTCGATACTGATCTATTCATGCCGATTATAAGATCTACAGAAAAACTGGCTCAATATGGCTATGAAGGTGATTATAAAATGGCCTATCGCGTCATTGCGGATCATATTCGTACAGTGACTTTCGCTTTGGCTGATG
>JBBRCP010000108.1:0-4613 GCA_038204785.1 Erysipelotrichales bacterium | reverse complement strand
ATGTGTGGTTCATAGGAGAACTCCTTGCGTTGTTTCACAAAATCATTGTAAGGGTTTCCTATGGACTTTTCTTCTGTTATGCCACCATCGCTCATTTCTGACTGATGATTTATTTATTCCATTCTCATTTTACAATCCAGTATTTATATTCGATTAGTATCAACTTCATTATTTTCTGTACACACTGGTAAGAATTCGGATATTTCGATTTGATGATTGAAAATAGTTCTTCGTCTTGCGATATCTGCGTAACTTGACTGTTATTGACGATTCGATGAGAGAAGTATCTGAGATGTGTGACAAGCCGATAGAAATTCAACGAGCTTGAGTTGATTTCCACTTTGAAATGATAGCGAATTATATTAAGAATATCTTGGATGATTCTTGTCTCTTTATAGATATCTTCAGAACCATCTTCCAATTGAGCATTCACAAAGTGAAGTGCGATGAAACCTGCTTCATCTTCAGGCATTTCGATCTTGAATTTTTCATTGATCGACGCAAGGGCACTCGCACCTATTTTATATTCTTCGGGATAGAGTTTCATAATTTCCCATAATAATGGATTTCGCAAACAAACTCCTTCGGAAAATCGTTGGATCGCAAAATTGATATGATCGATCAGAGAAATATAGATCGAATCACTGATCTTTTTTCCTAATTGAACTTTAGCTTCTTCGATGATCTTGTTTACTGTTTCGATTTGTTCAATGGGGATTTTGGCAATCAAATCTTGAAAGCGCGAATTTAGTTCTGTTGAGGATAAATGGTATACTTTATCAATTTCATATTCTTCTATTTGATTTCCAATTCGCTTATTAAAAGCAATGCCACGTCCCATAACGATAACTTCATTCCCCTCATGGGTGACCATTGCAATATTATTGTTGATGATTTTTACAATTTCCATAAGTTCCTCCTTTGAACAAGTAACTTGTGTTTATGTCTTCAATGAGGCTTAAACAGGCTTAACTTGGATCTCAAAGACTACATATATTCTTTAGATAAGGAAACTCATCTAACATGCAATGAAACTACTGTATTCTGGACTATTACCGGAATAGCAAATAGGCTAATACCTTTCTAATTATAAATGATTCTCCTCAAGATGATATAGATTATTACATCGACTTGAGGAGAACACTGTTTTATGGATTCCGGATGATTATTTGTTAAACGGAGAATATTTCGTGATTTCGGACGCTTTCAATGTAAAATTTAAATCGTTCGTATCTTCCAGAAATTTTACAAGTGACTCATCAAAATCCGGATTCATTCCACCGCATATCGCACAACAGATGGCACCAATCGTATCGGTATCTCCTCCAAGTGAAGCGCACAGTTGCGCTGCGATCATTGGATCACCTTTCGCCAGTTGGATCATCGCTAGGACAGCGGGAATCGTTTCAATCGTTTCCACACCTGTTCCCAGTTCTTCATAGGTCATTTTTCTAGCTTCCCAACTTGTAAAGTTCGTTGTGATTTGATGTGCTTTTTTAATTCTCTTGACTAACGACGGACACGGAATCGAGAATCCCCGCTTCTGCCCTGCCTCAGCAGCAGCGAGTGAAATGTTCCATAATTCATCCAAATCGTTGCCGCCGCTTGTTACATAACTGATGCAAGTAGCAATTACACATGCACCGGCAATCGCGATTCCTGTATTATGAGTCGGCAGACAAAGTAATTCGACTGTTTCTGCCAACTTTTCAAGGTGTTTGTAATCTGATACGATTCCGATCGGAGACACCTTCATGGCAGAACCATTCGTTGTTCCGTATTTTCCCGTGATCTTCATCGATACACCCTTTTCGATCAATTCAAGTGCTTTTGCTGTACTTGGACCTATCACTAGCGCTGATGACGGCATGGAGTTTTTCCATTCTGTCAGTTTCGAGATGTATTTTTCTGTGTTGAATCGACCCTTCGATTCGACCAGTGTATCCAGCACTAACATGGTATTCACCGTGTCATCCGTGACTTCTCCGGCCCGCATCGTCCTGCCGAAGAAATCTTGCATCTGTGTCGGGTAGAATTTTTTGACTCCTTCCGGAAACACTTCATCGATCAACGCTTGTGTCCAATACTCGGTTGGCATCCCCATCGCGTCGCCTAATGCGGTACCAATCAATACACCTCTGATACGATTCTCAACAGTAGTCATTTCGCCGTATTGCTTTCTAATGCAGTCGGTTTTTGAACCAAGTTTGGCACAAGTGAAATCAATACATCTGTATAGTCGACATTACCGGTTTCAGCTGTGATCACTTCGAGATAAGAACTACTGTTTGTGATAATGATCGGCGTTTCAAGGCTATACCCCTTCTTTTTGATTTCATCCAGATCAAATTCAAGAAGAACATCACCTTTTTTGACTCGTGTTCCTTGCTCTGCTTTTTTATGAAAATACTTGCCCTCCAATTGAACCGTATCAATTCCAACATGGATGAGTATTTCGTATCCCTCATCACTGGTGATTCCTAACGCATGTCCGGTCGGGAATAAAGTCGTAAGCACGCCGTCACAAGGTGAAACTACTTTACCTTCTATCGGTATGATGGCAACGCCTTTACCTAAGATCTCATTCGAGAATGCACTGTCGTTAACATCTTTCAATTCAATGATCTCGCCTTTTAACGGAGAAGAAATCGATAAACGAAGAGCTGAGCCAACTTTGGTTTTTTTAGTCGAAACATCCGACTCTTCTTCACTGAAGGTTACCCAAGTGAGTGTAAATGCGATCGCCATGGCAACAAGCGTTGCTATAACACCGATTGTGATTCCCAACATGCTGCTTGTAGCCGGATTCAAGAATCCTACGATTCCCAACATTCCGACAGTGATCGCATACATACGAACGCTCAGTACAGATAATATAACCGCACCTGCTGTTCCACCGATACAACTGAAGATGAATCTTTTTTTAACAGGAAGAGTGATTCCGTAAATAGCAGGTTCAATGATGCAGAATAGACCGGAAATCATTGCAGGAATACAGATAGCTTTAGTCTTTTTACTCTTTGTTCTCAAATATACAGCTAATACAACGGCTGTCTGTGCAAACGATGCCGTATAGATCATCGGCAGCATATAATCAGAACCCGTCGACATCATATTGGTAATAGCGATCGTGATCAATGGCCAATGTAACCCAAAGATAACCAGTGGTTGATAGATGAGTCCGACAACGACCGATGTCAAAACCGGAGAGAACTGATACAAAGCACCGACACCGGATGAGATTAATAAACTCAACACATTAGCGATCGGTCCGATAACGATCAGAGTCGACGGAAATGCGATCAATATCGTTAAGAAAGGAACCAGTGTAAATCCAATCGAATCTGCGATGTGTGCTTTCAAGAAATGTTCCACTTTTGAAGCAAAGTACATCGATAGAATAATCGGTACAACTGTTGACGTATATCCCGTCGCCGGGAAAATGACAGGAATTCCGAAGAATGTTTTATACACAGGAGAGGCAATGATCGTATTATTGAAAAGTGTGTAAAGTGGTTCACCGCTTCCCAAACTTCCTGAAATATTTGGATAGACTAAACAAGCACCTATAACCATTCCAACAAACGGATTCATTTTGAATGCCTTAGCACTTGTATATCCCAGAATGACCGGGAAGAAAGTAAACAATGCACTTCCCATTGTACTTAAGATGATATAGGCACCATCTGCCGGTTGAATCAGATGCAGAGCACTCAATAACGCAACTAAACCTTGGATCAAACCTGAAGCAATCAACACACCTAAAACAGGGGTGATTACTTGCGTAATAATAGCGACAAATCGATTGATCACGGACATTTTTTCTTCAGGTGCTTCACTGACATTCCCCAGATCTAACTGTTCTCTGATCTCTTCATAAACATCCGCAACATGAGTACCGACAACGACCTGGTATTTACCACCCGCCCATTGTGCAGTCACAATTTCATTATTCGAAAGAAGTGATTTTTCATTGATCTTCTTATCGTCAACTAACGCAAATCTCAGTCTGGTCATACAATGTGACACATCTTTGATATTCTCTTTGCCACCAATCGACTTAATGATCAGCGTAACTAAATCATTATATTTTTTCATTATTTTTCCCTTTCATAGTGATAATGAACTCTACTGACTTTTGGATAGTTATTCACTAGGAAACTCAATCACGAATTTGAATTCAACCATATTCCCTTTCATTAGATACATTTATCATACTGGCCTTGTATGACTCATGATCCAATTCCGGAACACTTATGACTCCATTTTCATTTGATTAGATCAATTCCCTCCCTTTACGAAAAAAACCTATTTACGAGCTCTAAGAGCTGCAAATAGGTTTAGCTTGGATCCGTAAGATTCAATGACTACCCTCGTCGAAGTAATACTAACCCAATAAAAATATGTTGTCAATAGTGAATAAAATAAGTTACACTTCAATGTAATGTTATGGATTATTTAAAAACTGATTGAGATCTATTTTAATAGTTCTATAACCTTCTCGGCAATAGCTTTAGCCAAAATTGGTGGTACAGCATTCCCAACCTGCTGATACTGCGAATCTTTTGATCCAACAAAAACAAAACTGTCAGGAAAAGACTGCAATCTTGCTG
>JBBRCP010000107.1:0-4753 GCA_038204785.1 Erysipelotrichales bacterium | reverse complement strand
TAATCTCTAATTCTCCTTCATTTCATTCCCTACACAGCTTGCCTGTGCTTTTCACTATGCTTTGGCACCTGCGTTTTGAAACTTCGACGAATATCCTCAATTACCTGTTGCTTTTGTGTTGACAGTTAATAGTTGGTCTTTGACGATATTCATCCAAAACATCCGCGTATACTTTCGGAAGTGGAGCGGAGAACTTCATATGTTCGCCGGTTGTTGGATGGACGAAACGAATTTCGGAAGCATGCAGACACTGTCCTTGCGTATCCGGTGTATTTTTCAATGAATACTTTTGATCACCGATGATCGGATAACCGATATATTGCATATGAACACGGATCTGATGGGTTCTTCCGGTGTCTAATTTACACTCAACAAGCGTTGCTTCTTTGAAACGTTCCAGTACAGTAAAGTGGGTCAACGCTTCTTTCGAGTTGTTTTGCGTAACCGCCATTTTCTGTCGATCATGCTTATCACGACCGATCGGTGCTTCGATGGTACCGTATTCATGTTCGATCACACCGTGCACCAACGCGATATAAGTACGGCTCATCGTTTTATCCTGCAACTGAGCACTCAATCCCTGATGGGCAATATCGTTCTTGGCGACGACTAAACATCCAGATGTATCTTTATCAATTCGATGTACGATTCCCGGGCGAAGGATGCCATTGATTCCAGATAGATCTTTACAATGATATAAAAGTCCGTTCACTAAGGTATGGGAAGGATTCCCGGCACCTGGATGTACAACCATTCCTTTTGGTTTATTGATGACGATCACATCGTGGTCCTCATAAAGAATATCCAATTCCATTTCTTCCGGCAGTACTTCTAATTCAACGTTCTCAGGCCATTCGGCCGTGATCACATCGTTAAGTTTCACTTTAAAACTACATTTTGATTCTACTTCGTTAACCAATACATAACCGGTATCGATTAATTGTTGAATGCGGGTCCGTGAATATTGCGGACATAGTGTCGTCATTACCTTATCTAATCGTTTTCCTGCCTCTTCGGAGGTAGCGATATATTCAAAATTGTCCATTGCTTTTCCTCCAGTCGATGAATGCATCGATGATCATAAGCCCTACACCAAATGTGAGTGACATGTCGGCTACGTTAAAAATCGGAAACGGATACCCCAACAGATTAAATTCCAGAAAATCACGTACATAGTGAAGTACGGCACGATCAATGAAATTTCCGAGCGTTCCCGCGATCAATAAGATCATCGTGACACGGATCAACCGATTTTTTTTGTCTGTTTTAAGAAATATGACAGTCATCACCACGAGCGCTACCACTGTGATTACCAGAAAGAAACCAAGTTGTCCTTCCAGAATACTCCAGGCAGCTCCGGTGTTCTTTGCGAAAGTGATCCAAAAGAAGTTCGGGATTACCGTGATACTGTTACCTTCTGTTAAATAATTCGATACCAACCACTTTGTCAACATATCCAAAGCGAGGATACCAGTCAATAATAATCCCTCATTTTTTTTCATTCGTTCACCTTTTCTAACCTTTATCATTATAACAGAAAATCACTCCAGCAAAAAGCAAGGCTCTTATTACGCCCGAGTGTCAGTATAACAGGAAAATCGTATATTTTCATTCTTTATATCGCGCTGTTTAGTCTATTCGATTGATTTCATCGCAGCACGATAAGCATGAATCAGTGTTGTATCAAAAAGTGGGATGTCGGTATCCGCTTGATTCACCAACATACCGATTTCCGTACATCCGAGTATGATTCCTTGTACTCCTTGATCGACAAGTTTCCCAATGATGTGCAGAAATCTTTCTTTGGATGATTTCTCAATCAAACCATGACACAATTGATGATAGATGACATCGTTGATAAAGATGCGATCATCCCGATCAGGAACTGTGACTTCAATGTTGCGTTCGATCAACACTTTCTTATAAAAATCCTGTTCCATTGTATAGATGGTTCCTAATAAACCCACTTTATTGATCTTGTTTTTACCTAATTCATCCGCCGTTACTTCGGCGATGTGCAGAATCGGAATCGATACACGCTGTTGAACTTGATCAACTACTTTATGCATCGTATTGGTGCAGATCAGGATATAGTCAGCTCCGCCTTTTTCAAGTCGTTGCGCAGCCTCTATTAAAATAGTTGCACTTCGATCCCAATCACCGGTACGTTGACACTGTTCGATTTCTTCGAAATCAACACTATAAAGCAAACACTTAGCTGAGTGTTGTTGACCTAATTCACGAGCAATCGTTTGATTAAGAATTCGATAATAGCTAACTGTACTCTCCCAACTCATACCGCCGATCATTCCGATTGTCTTCATAGTTACTCTCCTGTTGAATGGGTATTCAATAAAAAATGCCGTTATCGAAATCTGAACAACGTGTGTTCAAACGCTTGTCGACTTCTTACGGCATTCAGTGATGATCAGATTTTAACGATTAGAAATACGTAATTGTTCCAGCAATTCCCAATCCAATCGCTTACAGAACTCGCTCAGTAAAATGATCGTATCTACATAATCTTTACGATGTATGATCGAACGATGTGAGTGGATATAACGGGCTGGGATCGACAAGGTTACGTTGATGATCCCCTCAAAAGATTTATGGATCTCGCCGGAATCTGTTCCACCGATCTGCAGTACTTCATATTGAACCGCAATTTTAAGTTCTTTTGCGAGCTCACTCAAATAGTGCAGAAGTCCACGATGACCTAAATGGCTGGAATCGAGCACCTCGAATGTGACACCGACACCTTCTTTGATTTGAGCTTCACCGCCGGGTGTATCATCAGCGATCGTAACATCGACAGCGATTGCCAAATCAGGTTTGATCGCATACGTTGCCGTCTTGGCACCACGGAGTCCGACTTCTTCCTGTACAGTACCGACCGCATAAAGATCGGCCTTATGTGAAGTTCCTTTGAGTCTCATCAATACTTCGGTAGCGATCAGTGCACCGACACGGTTATCCCAAGCTTTCGCCATCATATAGTTAGGATTATTGAGAACTGTAAATTCGGATTTAGGAGTGATCATATCGCCAATTCTGATTCCGGTCAACTCTACTTCGTTTTTGTCTTTGACACCAATATCCACAAACATCTCTTTGATTTCCATAACTTTATTACGAACTTCAACCGGAAGTCCATGGGGAGCTTTACAACCGATCATCCCTGTTACTTTCTTACCATCGCGCGTTGTGATGATGAGTTGCTGTGACGGAAGCACATGACCCCACCAACCACCGATCGGAGCGATTCGGATATAGCCATTATCATCAATCGATCTAACAATGAATCCAATCTCATCGATATGCCCTGCCAACATCACTTTAGGTCCATTCCCGGTCCCTTTTTGAAGAGCAATCAACGATCCTAGATTATCATACGTAATCTCATCAGCAGCATCACCAATCCATTTTTTCATCACTCGCGTCGCTTCTTTTTCACATCCGGAAATACCATCTGCTTCGGTAAATTCTTTCAGCATTTTTAAATTGACGCTACCATAGGCTTTTTCAATTTTCACAGCTTTCTTTTCGGTCATATCTAAACTCCTTTTCAATGTTTTCATTATACGCTTCACAGAATCTCGTTCGCAAGCATTGCGCCAAAAAACAAAGTAAAACCCACAACTTACTTCAATTGTGGGTCGATTATATCATCATCGTAGATTGATTTGGTTATCTGAGCGATGCTTTTTCTCGTTTTTTCTCGTATAGTTTCTTATCCGCACAGTCGATGACTTTCTCGAGTACATCTTGGTCAGTAAGTTGACAGATGCCGATACTGACACTGGTCTGAAGTGAAAACTCTTTATAGGTAAGGCTTACTTTCTCTATTTTTTCTTGTATACGTTGTGTAATAACAAGCGCCGACTCAGCATCATTGTTCACCAAAAGTAGAATGAACTCATCCCCGCCGAAACGACCAAACAGATCAAACTCACGAATATTACAATTAAAAATCGACACTACTTCCTTCAACACCAGATCCCCTGCATAGTGACCGTACGTATCATTGATAGATTTAAAATCATCGATATCGATCATCGCAATACTGAGTGGCAATTTGAATCGTTTTGAACGGGCAAATTCGGCGTTCGCTAATTGTTCAAAATATTGACGTGTATAAATGCCAGTCAGCCCATCATGTTGGGCGAGATCACGCATCATTTGGCCTTCAACTTTATCTGTGACATCCATACAACTACCAAGATAACCACCGAATGAACCATCCTTCAGATATAAGGGTGTTCCACGATCATTGATCCACCGATACTTACCCGCTTTATTTTTCAACCGGTATTCCATTTCAAACGCGACTTTCTTCTCGAAAGACTCCAGATAGATTTTCAAGCAAGTATCATAGTCATCCGGGTGCACACCTTCCGTCCAACCGGTTCCAACTTCCTGCTCAAGTGTCTTCCCGGTAAAATTCAACCAGGTCGAATTAAAATAATCACATAACGCATTGGTACCTGCGCGCCAAATCATATTTGGCGACGATTCAACGATCAGTTGAAACATTCCCTCTTCCATTTCCATTGATTTTCCTCCGTTCAGACGTTTGTTTGAATCTACCAGAATAGTCGCTAGTTCAATAATTTGTGTCTTGACGCTGATGATTTTTTTGATTCTTTAATAAATAGAATGCGCGTAATTCATCATTGGTAAACCCTAATTTTTGACCTACCAACACAGCAAGAGCGAAACAAGTTCGATAGTTCGACTGTGTAAACTCCAGATG
>JBBRCP010000106.1:0-4770 GCA_038204785.1 Erysipelotrichales bacterium | reverse complement strand
AGAATCACCATCTTTACACTGGGCTGATTATGGATTGTTTTTGTGATCATGGTGCGTTACTTCCTTGTCTTAATTATACCATTTCGGCTCTGTCCGATAAACCACAAAAAAGACTGTCGATTCAATTTGTCGACAGTCTGAAGAGAAATGAAAATTTCTCTTTTTGATTTAAATCTCTCTAAAAATTTTCCGATCGTAATGTGATCATTAAAAAAATCAGTACGATTTGTATTTTTGTGTGACAATATCACAGTCAAATGAAGTTGTAAGTACTATGATAGTAACAGGAGGAATACAAAATGATCTATCTAAATAACGAAAACTTTAAAGAAGTAGTTTCAAAATCTAAATTACCGGTGCTGATTGATTTCTATGCGGATTGGTGCGGACCTTGCAAGATGTTGGCTCCAATCATTGAGAACCTATCAAAAAACCACCCGGAAATACAGGTGGTCAAATGTGATGTTGATAAGAATCAAGAATTGGCAATCAAATACGGTGTCAGAAGCATTCCGACCGTTGTAGCGTTCGTCAATGGTCAAGAGGTCAATCGTAAGGTTGGGATGGCCAATGAGAGTGTATTACTTAATCTGTTTTAATCGCTCTATGTCAAGTAGTTCGATATGACCGCGTGAAAGGGAAACTAATTTCTCTTCCTGCAGATATTTCAATAGGCGACTGATCACTTCACGTGCCGATCCCAAATCAGTTGCGATTCGTTCGTGCGTAAGTTCCAAATTCTTTGATCCACTGTTGACGTACATCTCAACCAAATAGGTGGCTATGCGGCTCGGCATTGAAGAAAAAACAACTTGTTGTAAAACCCATGTCAACTGTGAAAAACGTTGTTGAACAAGCTCGTTCAAGTACTCTTTCAGGATTGGATAACTGTCCGATGCATTGCGCAGATAAGTTGTCGGTAATAGTATCACGATTGTTTCGGTTTCGGCTTCAATCAAAAAATCAACATCCATATTATTGAGTAAGCAAGAGGCGCTCATAACACAGATATCATTCTTATAAAGTCGATACAACGTGATCTCTTTACCACTCTCCGATTGCATAAAAACACGTAAAGATCCGGATTTGACTTTCATCAAACCATCACAACTTTCTTTACGGTTCTGAACTTGTTCACCCAGTTCATATCTTCGCCAGAAAGCGGTAGTGTTTAATCGATCCAATAACTCATACGGCATCTTAGCTAGGATCGAGAATTCATTGACTACGCTGGTTTCAGCAATAATTTGTTTCATAACACATGTCCTTTCAAGGAGGTAATAATCATGTTCAATTTCTTTAAATCAAGTTCTAATCTCAGCCAGGCACAAGCCTATGAGCAACTCCAAAATGATAAGACGATCAAATTGATCGATGTACGTACAGCGGAAGAATATCGTGAGGGACACATCGCAAATAGTGTGAATATACCCTTGGATAAGCTGCAGAATCGTATCAGTGGTGTTGTCAGCAATAAAGATGCTAAAGTATTTGTTGTATGTCTAAGCGGATCTCGAGCTGGAAATGCTGTTTCCTACATGAAACAAGTAGGTTATACAAATGTTGTGAATATCGGTGGTGTCGGTAGTTGGACATATGGATTAGTTAAGAAATAAGCGACAACGATTGTTGCTTTTTTTTATTGTTTAAACAGCAGCTCTGCCAAATCATCAACCGAATAGAGATAAAAGTCAGAACTTTCTTTTAGATAATCTCTGATTTCATCGACAAAATGAGACCATCCGGCAGCCGCAAAAGTTACATCGCATTTGCGACACATCTCTTGTCCCAATTTTAAATCATCGACCATAAGACAATCAGTATTCTTTAAATTTAAGAGCTTCATCGTTTGTAGCAGGGGATATGCATCAGGTTTACGTTTTCCGGATCCTAATTCCCAACCGAATATTAGATCTGGTTCCAACTCAAAATGTTTGATGAAATCACGGCGGATCTCAGTGCTTTCAGAATGTGATATGACAACGATTTGACCGTTTTCCTGTTTAAATCTAATCAATAGTTCACGAAGACCAGGGTAGGGCTCGGGTATGTGATTAAGCGTGTATTTTTTCCATATCGCGTATTCAATTTTCAATTCTTCATCATTGAAATGATAAATCTGATTACAAATACCGTCAAACCCCGGATCAAAACAATAGTTCACAAATTCTTTTAAAGATAACTCAGGTAGTTCAGGACGTAATAAACGAAGTGTTTCGGTGAAGGCCGGAAAATGGATCTGGGGTGTACTTTTAACAACTGTATCATCATGATCTAGAATCAGACATTTATAGTTGAGCATAGGGGTCCTCACTTTCAATCACGTTCGATGAAGTTCTTTCTTAATTCTAACAGAAAGTGAAATTTTCTCAAGATGGTGCAAACTTAATGTAATTGTGAAAATCGTGTAAATAAATTTCATCTGCGGACAATTACCATGGATATATGGTTGAATTTCTGTTGTATGATATAATAGATAAGCAAAAGGAGTGAGTGTATGCGAGTATGTATAGCAACCGGAGGTACCGGCGGTCATATTTATCCGGCCGTATCGTTAGCCAGAGCATTCATAGATCATGATGCTTCTACTGAGGTTCTTTTCATTGGCAATAACGATCGTATGGAAGCCACTGAGATTCCGGCTTTAGGGTTTCGTTTTGTCGGTTTACCGGCAAAAGGATTCAATGGATCCTTAATCAAAAAATTTGAGGCATTATATGCGTTGTTTGCCAGCCAAAAAAAGGCTAAATCAATTTTGCGTGAATTCAAACCAGATGTCGTTATCGGTTTCGGCGGGTATGTTTCGGTACCGGTTTTGCGAGCGGCACACAGTGATAAAATATGGACCATGATCCACGAACAGAATTCGTTTGCGGGAAAAGCAAACCGTCTTTTAGCGAAGACAGCGGATGCGATCGTCGTGAGTTATCCGGAAAATTTAACTCAATTTCCGCTTAATAAAACACAATTATTGGGAAATCCACGCACCTACGAAATCAAACGAGTGATGCATGATGATTCGTTGATCACACAGTTGGGTTTATCATTGGCAAAACCGACCGTATTAATCGTCATGGGTTCATTGGGATCCGAAACAGTTAATGCGATCATGTCGGTAGCTCTCGAAATGATGAAACACAAGGACTATCAGATCATCTATGTAACAGGTAAAAAACATTATGATGCTTTCATCGCAACAAATGATGAAGACGATAATATCAAGATCGTACCTTATATCGATCAACTCTCGATGATGAATCAAATCGATCTTTTGGTAACACGTGGAGGTGCAACGACGGCTGCCGAAATTACAGCCTTAGGAGTAGCTTCAATTATAATTCCTAGTCCATTTGTGCCTAATAACCATCAAGTGCTGAATGCTAAGTCATTGGCTGATTCAGGTGCCTGTGTAATGATCGAGGAGTCGGAATTATCCCCCTTCAGAATCGTTAATCAGATCGAAGAACTGTTGGATGACTATGTCAGATTAGAATCGATGAAGAAAGCCGCATTGAAACTGGGTAAACCAAATGCTGCCGAAGATATGATCGAATGGGTCAATAAAGATGTGAAGGTTCACTGATGGAAAATCTGACACAATTACTACAGCAGTATTCGACTGTCGAAGAAAATGTTTCCTTAGCATCCATGACAACGATCCGTGTCGGAGGAATAGCTCATTATGTAGTTTATCCTAAGACTGAAATCGCCCTCATGGAACTTTTGGAAAGATTACATAAAAAAAGTATTCCGGTCAAGTTGATAGGGAAGGGTTCAAACTTACTGGCATCCGATGATTTTTATGAAGGTGTCTGTATCCGCTTAGATCGAACACTAACCGATGTTTATTTTGAAGAGACCACCTGTGTCGTACAAGCCGGAGCCAGTATTATAGCTCTTTCACATAACGCTATGGCGCATTCATTATCCGGATTAGAATTTGCCTGTGGTATACCGGGTACAGTAGCCGGTGCAGTTTATATGAATGCAGGGGCTTATAAATGTTGTATTTATGATGTCATCACTGAAATTTATGTGCTTCGCAACAATAAATGCGAATGGGTTCCACGTGATGAGTTAAAATGGAGTTATCGTTATTCAACGTTTCAGGAACATCCTGATTGGGTTATATTGGCAGTGCGACTACAATTAACACACAAAGATCAAAGTGAGATTCGTACGATGATGGATACTCGTCGTCAACGTCGCATTGAAGCGCAGCCACTTGATTATCCGAGTGCCGGAAGCATCTTTCGTAATCCACCTGAACATTTTGCTTGGGAATACATCGAAGGATGTAAACTGCGCGGTCTTCAAATCGGTGGAGCCATGGTTTCTAACAAGCACGCTAATTGGATCATCAATGTCGATCATGCTAAAGCTGTGGATGTGAAAGAATTGATCACGAAAGTACAATCAGAAGTTATGAAATTATATGAGATTCAATTACAACCTGAAATTGAGTTCTTTAATTGGGAAATAAAATGAACGAGCAAGGAAAAAAATTCGAATCTGTCGAGGAGTTAATTGCGAGGCGTAAACTCAATAAACGTAAAATTGTTGTTCAAAAATGGACAAGACGTTTGATTAGTTCGATAATTGTACTTGTTATCGCACTACTATCGTTTGTCTATCTTCAATCAAACGATTCAAAGGTCAAAGCAATCATTGTCTCCGGTAACAAGATTCTTACTCAGGAAGATCTACTTAAAACAGGAAATCTTAATTATAACGATATTTATCTGATTCAATTCGCATGGATACTCGAAA
>JBBRCP010000105.1:0-4887 GCA_038204785.1 Erysipelotrichales bacterium | reverse complement strand
TTTTATCTTTATTGACCGTTGATTTAACAATCTTGTAGGTGAAACCCATTAATAGTTTTTTTAGAGCGTCCGACACTTCAGAGGGTGTATCCTTGTTGATCAGTGTCATGTCGTTGAGCGTTGTGATCGACGAATCAAAATACAAGGTATTATCCATCGTCTGACCGGTTTTGAATGCATCTAAAAATCCCGTGACCGTTGTCTCAGGTTTTGGCTCGGCAGCACAACCTGTCAGTGACATGATCAACAATAAACTAGCTACTAACGTAAGTCCTATTTTCTTCATAAAAATCCTCCCGATAGTGAGATTATATCATGAAATATGTTTGTATATCGATACCCAAAAGTTGAAAAAAAGAAGAATCAGAGTGTTCTGACGTTTCACTTGAAATACTCTGTTTTTCTGATGCTTTACGATTATCGTTTTCTGCCGACTATATGACACAAGCCTTCATCTTTCGATAATTGCCTGGACCTATGTAATATTAAAAAACTGCCGAGTAAGGGAATAACCGGCAGTTTGGAGATGTATGAGAAATTTATAGAACACCTAGAAATGACATCGCAATGGTTAAGACGATCGTTCCCATGATAAGAATGGTAGGACTGACTTTTTTGTAGCGAATCAAGTAGAAAATCAAGAATACATAACATAGTGGAAGCAGATTCGGGAAGATCTTGTCTAGGAATGCTGTTTGGATCGAAATCGGATCTACTGCATCACTGATGCGGATCTTTGGCAACAAGGTGATGTGAACATACGTTGCGGCTAATGAACCAATAACCGTCATACCTAGAATCGTGGCAGCCCGTGATAGTTTCTTTGAACTTTCGCGTATCGTATCCAACGCTGATGTTCCTAAGTTATAACCAATCTTCGCTAATGGGAAACGCATGAAGAAGATCGCTACATAAACTCCGAAGAAGAGGATTGGGCCCAAGATATTACCTTGAATGGCAAATGAGGAACAGATACCGGCCATGATCGGAAGTAAGGTAAACCAGAAGATTGCATCACCGATACCGGCTAATGGACCGAATAATCCGACTTTGACACCTTTGATCAAATTACGATCGCCGGTACTTTCTTCAAGTGAGAGGAGTAAGGTCATCAAGAACGGTACTAAGGTAGGATGTGTGTTGATGAACTGCATATTGTCTGTCATAGCGGCAGCTAAGCCTTCTTTATCATCTTTATAGATCTTTTGCAGAGCCGGAGCCATCGCTAAGGTCCATCCGCCTGCTTGCATACGTTCGTAGTTGAATGATGCTTGTAGCAGAGCAGAACGATACGCCATTGCTGATATATCTTTATCGGTTAGAACTTTTTTATATTCCTTCATCTTGAGTACCTCCTGCATGGACTAATTCATCGTCTGATTTTACAAAATAGTAATCATACAAAGCAAGCGCTAAACCGATAATGGCGACCGGTAGTAAATTGGCGATCGCGATATAGGTAGCTACCATGAATCCGATAATAAAGAATGGAATATACCGTGCTTTCAACATAACATTCAGCAACATCGCAAATCCGACGGCCGGCAAGATACCACCCGCAATTTCCAATCCGTGTGTCAGGAAGAGAGGCATTGACGATACCAGTGTTCGCATCGCATCTTGAGCAACATACGTTGATAAGAAGACGATGACACCATAAGATACGGCAACGATTCCGGTTGTTAAAAGGTTGAGACGACTTAATGATTTAACATCCGCGTTTTCTGCGTATTTGTCTGCTTTTGACATAAATACAGAGAACGAAGAGTAATAAAACAGAATCACATATTGCATCAAAATACTAAACGGTAGTGCCAATCCGATTGCCAATGTTGGCTCCGTTCCGGTTGTATGCGCAATGACTGTCGTCATTACACCCGCTAAGACTGGATTCGGTGGTTGGGTACCTCCAGCCGGTGTTAATCCGGCAAAAGCTAATTCGGTAAGTCCTCCAGCGATTAATCCGGTTTTGATATCCCCCAGAATTATTCCTGTAATGGTGGCGACGATAATCGGGCGGAAAATAAAGAATGCCTCCAACCAATAATCGACTCCGATGACAACGCAAGCTAATGACAATAAAATTCCTTGAACAAGTGTGATTTGCATAGTAATCCTCCTTTCACCTATTCAATCTCTTCTCGGCTATCTCCTGGGATATCTTGAATGTAAGTCTCAACCCCTAAAGATTTAATTGATTTGAGGTCAGCCCAATCTTTGTCATCGACATACACTTTTTTGCTGACTTGGCGTTTGCCTGGCGTAAAGTGCATATTTCCGACATTTACCTTGGTGATTGGTACCTTTCCCTCGATAAGCTTAAGCATTTCAGATGGAGTCCGTGTGACAATAAATATTTTTTGAGTTGGAGCTGCCTTTTGAATAATATCGATGGTATGTTGGATCGTAAAGAAGCGGATCGCAACACCGGCTGTATCGGCGGTGATCGCCATCAGACTTTGCTGCAACTTATCGGTGGATACATCATCATCGACCACAATGATCAGATTGCATCCAATTGTTTTTGTCCATGTGACACCTACTTGTCCATGAACCAATCGATTGTCGATTCTACCTAATAGAATGTTTGCCATTTTCTATCTCCTTTATAGATTGATTTTCACAATCGAAGCAACTAATTCAAACTTCCCTTTTTTCAAAATACCTTTCGTATATTCGATACATCGGTTATAGGAAGTCATCGTCTTGATCAACAGAATTGCCGGTTCACCGGCCGTTGTCTGCAGAAACTGACTTTCTTCAAGCGTCAGAATCGTAGGGACAATACGTTCTTTACCATTCATATAATGGAAACCATACGATTCGCAAATATCATAGAAACTCTCTTTCTTTAATCGATTGACTTGGAAATTGGGGAAAGCAGACAGCGGAATATACGTTCTTTCATACATGACCGGATCTTCTTCCAGAAACCGCAGACGGAAGATCTCATAAACTTGATCCCCTTTATTAAGGTTCAAATTCCGTAATACATCCTCTTCTTCTGCTCTTACGATCTCAAATCTGAGAATTTGACTTCGTGAACTGAGTCCCATTTTCTTTACAGTCGTTGAAAAACTCAAAAACTGATTGATGTCGATCTGTGTGGCAGGTGGCTTTACAAATGTACCTTTTCCCTGTGCTTTTTCCAGCACCCCGGCATTCACAAGTTCCTGGATTGCCATTCGTACAGTCGCTCGTGAGACATTTAACATCCTCGTCAATTCAGGTTCTGACGGAATTTGATCACCTGGATTGAGCTTGTTGTTTTTGATGTGATTGTTGATCGCATCAATAACCGTTAAATAGAGAACCTTCCTATTTTCATACATGTTGTCTTCTCCTTGGATCGATAGTTACTGTCGGTTACGTTTCATTGATGACCGTTTTTGATCATTTAACTTGTACGGACATGCTAACGTCAGTATATTTATAGCCTGTTTTCTTGTCAATAAGTTCAAATTAAATCACTGATTTGTGCAAAATGATTACCGATTTTTAACAATAGGTTTCTACTATTGGTCAAAAACATCAACTTGTTACTTTTTTAAGCTCAAATTAGACAAGTGATAAAACAACAAAACGACCCGTATTAGGATCGTTTTGATGAAAAGGAAGGGACTGTATCAGGTAGTTAATCCATGGATTAACCGGAATAATCTAGTTTTTCTCTAATAAAGTGAGATCAGTCAGGGCTAAATCAACAATTCCGTACCAATAGGTGCCTTTTAGGTAGTTTTTGGCTTGATTGAGAGATTGAATAGCTTTCTTATCGTTTTTGTCATAGTGACTCAACTTGGCGATACGATAGAGCGAAAGTCCTTTATCGATGCCGGACTGGGTTTGTTGGCGAGATTCTAACGATTCGATCAATTTAACATTGTGATTGATATAGATATCAACGATCAGTTCACTTTCAGAGATGATGTTCAAGTAGCGTGGTTCTTTTGCTTTTGCGAGTATCAGTTTGATTTTAGTGAGCGCTGCTTGTGCTTCGGACTGGTTTTGATTTTTACAGTAATAAGATAATTTCTTTTGGTTGAATTCCAGATTCTCTCTTTTGGTCATGGGAAAGTTATTCAACTGAGCAATGATTCGATCCGTGTTAAGATCATCCCCGGCAGCGAGATAAGCATCTAATTCAAACTGAAGAAGAATCGATTTACGATAAAGTAGTTTCAACTTTTTGTTTTTGAGTAACTCGAGATACAACTGTGGGTTATTTTGGTCGTATAAGACCTTATCGAGTTCAATTGTTGAAATCTGTCTGAGTTTACCCAGCGTAAGTTGGATCAAAACAATAATCGCGATCACAACAGCTATATAGATATAGTTATCCATGGTAGCCTACTTTCATTTATTCGGGATATTTGACAACTGAATTCTTTGTTGTCTCAATCGCACGATCCACAAGTTCTGACAAGGTCAGATCTGACGGCATTCCCAGTTCTAAATAAGCCATGGTATTAAGTCCGGCAACCGTTTGGTATTTTCTCGGGTGATTGTACGTTTGAATGGCAGCGACTCTGAACGGTGATGCGCCCATTAAGTCACACGCAAACAACACTTCATCATCCGCAAAATCAGCTAGTAGATCGTTTACTTTTTTTTCAAGGTCGGCTAGATCATCGGTCAAAGTCAGATCCAGAAAATACATCATTTCCGGTTGACCGACCAACATGTTTAAATTTGATTTGACACCTTCGGCATAACCTCCGTGTCCCATAACAATGATACGTATCATGATTTCTCCTTTTATAATACAGTCAGGCTTATTCAACGCCTGAGTATTCCTTTCTTACTGTTCTATGCCTTAAGATACTCATTGGAACGGAGTGTGGAATTTTATTTCTCCCTACAGCTTGACTGTTCGTTTAAGAGTATCTC
>JBBRCP010000104.1:0-4916 GCA_038204785.1 Erysipelotrichales bacterium | reverse complement strand
GAGTTGGCTTATCCTAAATTAGCCGGAATGTTTGAAAGAAGATATGAATAAAGCATTTATCTTAGCCATTCCCAAAAAAATTAACACAAAATTATTTACACTCCCGAATCGTTTTATTAGTTTTATTAGTATTAGAATAATTGTTGAATTAAGTGGTTCATTCGAACACCGAGAACTGGATTTCAATAAATTTGAAATGCAATAGGATTCTAGATGCATAGGACTTCATTTCCAAAATCACAACATTTGAATGCTTTTTAATTCAGATATAAAATGCTTAATTCAAGCATAGAACGGAGGTTAAGTTTATGAAAAAATTAATTTATTCTGCTTTGTGCATCGCATTGTTAATAACACTAATTCCTATTCAACCTGTTTTTGCTGAAAATAACAAAAATAATACGAGTGTTGAAAATAACTTTACAGAGGGAAGTATTGAACAACTTAACTATGAAACAGGTATCAATAGTCCATTTAAAGGCCAGTACTTAACATACGCTGTCGATAGAAATGACAATATTGTAAGGATTGAAGACACGTCAACTGAATCATTAACAACGATCGTTGTATTAGTTGGAGGTATCTTATTGGGTTACTTATCATCAACGGTAGTAGATGGAAATGTTATATCTGTTACTGGACAATCTGGTGGATGGTGGGTGTCACAAGCAATCATTCAAGTACTCAATAAACGATATACTTCAACAACAACTATAAACTGTGATGTATACCCACCTAATTCATATGATGGTGCCATGTGTAGGGCTGCTTAATTATGAACAAGAAAAACAGAAATAATTTAATATTAGGGGTTCTGCTAGGTGTGTTTTTATACTTTGCAATTAGTATGCTTTTATTATAAATAACTGTATATTTTATGTTTTACGTAAATTGCAATGGGAAGTTGTCCACTTTTTGAAATCAGTGAATCTTGGATTAGAGGATAGCTTGAATTTGATTAAAAAGATTAATTAAAGTATCTGAAGAGCTTTGATGCTTAAACATCATCCAAACCAAGAAAATAAAACATTCTATATGTAAAAGTTCAATTGTTATATGGGGCTAGATTTTTTTTTTTTTTGCATAAACATTGTATAATGTAATAATTTTCGATGTTGAAATCCAATCAACATATAGTGTCTTTTCGAAAAAAGTGTACGAATACATACGAGTGAAGTAGTGTATCTGACAGATAAATGGTATTATAGGGTAGATATTTATAGAAAGTTAGAAGCGGAGGAAATGTGATGAAGAGTGCTAATCGAACTACAATCTTAAACATCATGCGTGTAATCAACTATGAAGCAAAGCATTTTCAATAAAAGGTTCCTCAGATTAATCAGTAAAACAGTCGGTATTAGCGTACTGGTTTTTGTTGTTGGATTAAGTGCTTCTTGCAGTAAACCTTCGAAGTCTGGTATCATCATTGCCGGTTCTACCTCGGTGCAACCTTTTGCGGAAGCATTGTCCGAAGAATATATGAAATTAAACAAAGATATTGAAATAGATGTTCAGGGAGGTGGCTCCTCAGCCGGTGTTAAGTCGGCTCAGACAAATACGGCAGATATCGGTATGTCATCTCGTGAACTCACAGGTGATGAGAAGAAAATGTGGTATGTAGAAATCGCCCGAGATGGTTTAGCGGTGATCGTGAATCCTGCTAATCCGGTTAAGAATCTCACATTAGCGCAAGCCCGGGATATCTATTCGGGGAAAATAACTAATTGGAGTCAATTAGGTGGTAAAAATGCTAATATACACGTGATCACGCGTGAAGAGGGATCTGGAACTCGATCAGCTTTTGAGAGTCTTGTCATGAAAAAAGTAGAAATTAATCCACGCTCGATCGTTCAGGATTCAAATGGAACTGTACGTCAGTTGGTCGGTGATGATTCGGCGGCCATCGGATATATTTCACTTGGTTTGGTCAATGAAAAAGTCAAGGCGTTAGAACTTGATGGAATGAAAGCTACGCGCGAAAATGTAATCAATGGTAGTTATGGTTTGTCTCGTCCATTTCTGTTTATCACAAGTGTGCCTCCGACCGGGAAAACAAAGTTATTTATCGATTTTGTACTTTCTGCAGAAGGAAAAAAACTACTCAACTCTGAAGGTCTTGTTACCTTCGAAAACGGAGAAATCAAATGAATCTAAAGAAAGAAAAGTTACTTCAATTTGGATTCTTCTTGATTGCTTTGACAACGTTATCGGCACTGGCAGTTATCACTCTGTTTATTTTTATTAAAGGTGTGCCGATTATCAATAAAGTAGGTCTGTTTAATTTTATATTTGGTATGAAATGGGCACCAAGTCAAGGTGCTTATGGAATCTTTCCGATGATCGTCGGAACCGTTTCGGTGACTCTTGGTGCCGCTTTGATTGGTGTGCCTGTGGCTCTTTGTTGCAGTATATTTTTGACTGAATTTGCACCACTACGTGTTCGAACTATTGTCCGGCCTGCTATTCAATTACTTGCAGGTATTCCCTCGGTTGTTTATGGCTTTTGGGGTCTGACATTTATTGTTCCGGCCATCAGAACTTACTTAGGAGGGCCTGGATTAAGTGTATTAGCCGGATCCCTTATTCTTGCTATCATGATTCTACCTACGATTATCAGTATTTCTGAAGTATCGCTTCTTGCGTTACCCAGTTTATATAAAGAGGGGTCATTCGCGCTAGGGGCAACCCACTGGCAGACCATTCACAGAGTATTAATACCAGCTGCTAAATCAGGAATCATGGCATCCATTATTCTTGGTATTGGAAGAGCAATCGGCGAAACAATGGCTGTTATTATGGTTCTTGGAAATTCGGTTGCTTTACCGCGGTCGATCCTTGATCCTGCACGAACACTGACAACCAATATAGGAATTGAAATGGGGTATGCTTCAGGCGAACATCAGCAAGCTCTTTTTGCGACAGGAATTGTTCTGCTTGTGATTATTATGTTGTTGAACTCAGTTGCCCAACTCGTAGTAAGAAAGAGGTAAGCGAATGATTAAAATAAGCCCGAATACGTCGCAAAAAATAGCTAAAACCATTATTTGGTTTGTTTCGATCATCGTTGTTTTACTCCTCTTTTTTATTGTGACCTTTATTTTGATCAAAGGACTGCCGACATTAACGTGGAAGTTTTTAACGGAAAACCCCACTGATAGCGGCCGGGCAGGGGGTATCTTTTCGACCATTGTCAGTACGATGTTTGTGACAGCCGTGGCTGTTATTGTGGCGACTCCACTTGGTGTTGGAACTGCATTTTATCTCACTGAATTTACTCGTGAATCCAGATTGACCCGTATTATCCGCTTTAGTGCTGAGTCGCTGGCAGCGATACCGTCGATCGTATATGGTTTGTTTGGTTTTATCTTTTTCGTCATATATTTAAAATTGGGATGGTCTGTTATTTCGGGCGGACTTACAATGGCAGTTATGATCTTACCGACGATCATTCGAACCTCTGAAGAAGCGATCCGTTCGGTTCCAATCAAATATCGCGAAGTCAGTTATTCATTGGGCGGAACCAAGTGGCAAACCATTATTGGGGCTGTGTTACCTTCGGCTTTTCCTGGAATCGCAACCGGTGTGATATTAGGAATCGGTCGCTGTGTGGCTGAAACAGCAGCCGTTATTCTGACGGCTGGATCCGCTTTACGTATGCCTACATCGATTTATTCACCGGCTCGTACTATGGCTGTTCATTTCTATATACTAGCGCGTGAAGGAATATCAATGGAGCGCGCTTATGGTACAGCGTCACTCTTGATTATTATCATTCTTGTGATCAATATAATTGCTAATATGATCGTAAACAGATTTGTTGCCAAGAGCAAATAGAAAGTCTAACATGATAAAACAACCTAAAATAAGTATACAGAACCTTGATTTCTATTATGGTGAACATCAAGTGTTAAAGAACATCAATTTAAATATTCAAGCCAACGAAATATTCGCTCTTTTCGGTCCGGCTCAAAGTGGTACTACGACACTTTTCCGTGCAATTACCCGTCTTTGTGATCTTGATACCGGAGTTCGTATGGAAGGTGAGATACTTCTTGATGGGAAAAGCATTCGTTCAGCCGATGTTAGTGTAACTGAACTTAGACGTCGTGTCGGAATGGTGTTTGATGAACCCGTCACATTACCGATGTCGATCTTTGATAATGTTGCTTATGGTCTGCGTTTGAGTGGTGTCAAAGATAAAACCGTTCTTGCGGAAAAAGTCGAAGATGCGTTGAAATTGACAGTGCTTTGGGAAGAAGTCAAAGACAGACTCACGATGCCGGCACTACGGCTATCTGGAGGTCAACAGCAACGTTTATGTATCGCTCGAGTATTAGCGCTTAGCCCTGATGTAATCTTATTGGATCGGCCTTGTGCTGCGTTAGATCCGATATCAACCTATAAGATCGAAGAATCATTACAACAACTCAAAGAACAATACACCATCCTCATTATTCCTCACAATGTACAACAAGCAGGTCGTATTGCGGATCGATCCGGCTTTATACTGATGGGTGAAATGATTGAGCAAGGGTATACAAAAGACCTTTTCACGAATCCCAAAGAACAAAAAACCAGTGATTATATTACCGGCCGATTCGGATAAACTATTCTAGGATAATCGGCTGATGATTCGTACCTAGTCTAAGTTCAGATTGATATTTATGACACTGTTGATTTTATTAACTGAAAAAATCCTTTCAAAAGGATTTTTTTTAGAAACATTGTATGGGTAAACTCATTCAATAATTATCATATCGATTAGTCATACATTCCGGCAGTTACAATAATGTTGTGTAAACGATTCGCAGTGTAATTTCCCTGTGACATAGAAAAGGGAAGCTCAAACTTGTAGAATGTTAGGTGTTCAAACAAACATTACAAGGAGAGACTTCCCATGAATGATTTTAACACGA
>JBBRCP010000103.1:0-4939 GCA_038204785.1 Erysipelotrichales bacterium | reverse complement strand
CGAGGAGTTATCGCTTTTTTCAATTCCACACCTATTTTACACGATCATACGGGCACCTGTGTTTGACACTCTGCGGTGCGTATGACATAATCAAATAGAGTTTTGAAAGGGTAAGATCTATGAAAAATCGAGTGAATACGCAGGTTGCGAATTTACATTTAAGCGGCATACGAACATTCTCGGAGGAAGCCTCAAAAGTCGATGGAGTCATCGCACTGACGATCGGTGAACCTGAGTTTGCGACCGATGATTCAGTTAAACAAGCGGCTGTTGAAGCGCTGAATGATAATTTTACGCACTATCCGCCGGCGAGCGGAATCTTGTCGTTGCGCAAGAGTATTGCAGCTTTTGAGAAGAAATTACACGGGCTTGATTATGCGGAAAACGAAATCATCGTAACCAATGGTTCGACCCAAGGATTGTCGGCAACATTTTTAGCGTTGTTGAATCCGGGCGACGAAGTCATCATTCCGGCACCTATGTATGTGAGTTATGCACCGATGTTGGAATACTGTGAAGCCATCTTGGTGGAACTTGACACAACTGAGAATGAGTTCCAAATCAATGAAGAAAAACTGCGATCACTGATCACATCTAAAACCAAGATGATCGTGATCACTTCCCCCAATAATCCAACCGGATGTGTGTATGACCAAGCCAGTATCGATGCAGTCATTCGTGCATCGAAAGAGTTTGATCTATTTGTTGTATCGGATGATGTGTATAATCAACTAGTGTATATGGACCATTTGCCGAGTATCTGTGATGATCTTTCGATGAAAGATCGCTTGATCATTACTCAGAGTTTTTCAAAACCATATTCGATGACCGGCTGGCGTGTCGGTTATGTATTGGGTGATCGACCGATCATTGCAGAGATCACGAAGATGCACCAATATATGGTTGCAGGAATCTCGTCTTTTTCGCAAAGAGCAGCCATTAAAGCACTGGATGTGGATGTTCAACCGATGGTTGAGAATTATCGTCAACGTCGTGATAGATGTTATGCAGTTTTGCAGGAAGTCGGATTGAAGTGTGTAATGCCGCAAGGTGCATTCTATCTCTTTCCGGATATTGCTGAATTCGGTATGGATTCTCTGACATTCTGCCGCAAAGCCCTCTATGAATATAAAGTGGCCTTTGTGCCGGGAATCTACTTCAGTGAAGTTACTGATCACTTCTTTCGTATCTCGTTTGCGGCGAAGGAAGAGAATTTATATGAAGGTATGAATCGACTTAAACAAATGATCCTCGATCTGCGCGCGGAAGTTAAATAGCATGCGAATAGTTCGAGTTTTACAGGCATTTTTCGTTTTAGTGATCGTACATCTACTTTTGTGTATATCACAGGGGATCTTATTTGGATTGATCATCGGTCCTATCAAGGAATTTATCGCCTTGGATTATTGGATCCAAATTTCAACGGTGATGATTTTTGGTTTCATTATTTACAGTATCGCCGGCAGTCAGATTGCATTGCGCTTTAAAAATATCCACTCTATTGATGAGGGTACAGTCCTTTTTACGATAGTGATGGTTGGAATATTGATTTATTCACTCTACTTGGTCCAATTCGCTGGGAGAAATGACGGAGAAGTGTATTTCTTAGTAGCGAATTACCCAATTATGGTCATGCTTAGAAACATGAGTGATGCAGGACCCATTGGTCAGTTGTTGATTAGTTTGAGTGCTCTTATTCCGTCATTGGGCTTTCGTTTTGGGTTCGGTATGAAAAGAAGAAGAATCGTTAAGATACAATCCGCTGGGGGGAACACTACACGATGAATAACCGCTATCAACATTTCTTATTACCATTAGGTGTTATTATTGGTGGTGGATGGTTAGTCCGCCTCTGTGATTCATGGTTGGAAGGCCGCTGGGTCGCAACGCTGGTCTCACTTTTGATTTTGGCTGTCCAGTTTATCTTTGGATTACGCTTGAACGGTCATAAAAAAAGAAACGACGCTTGGTTTAAAAAGTTGATCATTTCTTTTGTGTTATTGATACTTGTGTTATCTAAACTCAATATCGTGATGCCATCGATCATCGCAACCATTCTGTATTGGTTGGCTCTGGATGGTTTTGCGCAAAGTTTATTGGTGGTTTATCTCGGCTGGTTATTTTTTGATTGATCGTTCACCGAAAATCAAAGTTCCGATTCGAATCATCGTTGCACCGTGCTTTAATGCGATCTTATAATCCTGACTCATACCCATCGAACATTCCGTAAATTCCGGGATGTTTTTTTGAATGGTTGTTTTTAGGTCTTCAGCCCGGGTAAAGACTTGCTCAATCCAGTCGTTGTTGGTGGTGGTTGGTCCGATAATCATCAACCCTTTCAGTTTAGCGCGTTTACATTTCGTTGATGCTTCTAAAAAAGCATCAACATCAGCCGGCATCATTCCGAATTTACTGTTTTCGTTGGTAAGATTAACCTGCATCAATACATTGATGTTCTTGTTTAGTTTGACACAGGCATCATCGATCTCATTCAATAGTTTGATTGAATCGACCGCATGGATCCATGTAGCAACACGAACACACTCTTTGACTTTATTGGTTTGAAGGTGACCGATATAATGCCAAATAACAGGCAAACCGGTTTGTGCTTTACTAAGTAATTCTTGGACTTTGTTTTCACCGAAATCTATATAACCTTCACGAATCAAGGCATGGATCTTTTCGACTGTTTGTGTCTTACTGACAGCGACGATCGTTTTAAGTTGGGGATATTCTTCTTTGAGTTTATTGAAGTTCATTGTGTTCACCTTTTTTCTGTTTTTTTGTTAATTGTGAATGAATTGTTATGGTAAACTGATACTAACGATAAAGGAGTTCTGCTATGAAAAAATCTTCCTTACATAGTATTGTCTATCAGATCTGGCCACGTTCATTTCAAGATTCGAATGGTGACGGTATCGGTGATCTGCCGGGAATCATCTCACGGTTAGACTATCTTGCTTCACTGAATATTGATCTCATTTGGTTATCACCGATCTATCAGTCACCGGATTGTGACTATGGCTATGATATCAGTGACTATTATACCATACATGAGGATTTTGGTACGATGGCAGATTTCGATTTATTGCTTGAACAAGCAAAAAAGAGAAATTTAAACATTATGATGGATCTGGTAGCGAATCATACGAGCGATCGTCATCCGTGGTTTATCGAGGCTATCAACGATAAGAATTCGGTATATCGCGATTACTATGTGTTCAGAGAAGGTAAGAACGGGCATGAACCCAATAACTGGATCGGTATCTTCGGAGGCAGTGCTTGGACAAAAGTGCCAAATGAAGAAAACATCTATTATCTGACGTTGTTTACACCGCAACAACCTGATTTGAACTGGGAAAACAGCAAGGTCAGAAATGAGATCTACCAGATAATGAAGTTCTGGTTGGATAAGGGAATTGCCGGATTCAGAATGGATGTTATCAACCTGATCAGTAAAGCAGAGGGGTATCCGGACAAGGACCCACATAAGAAGGGCTATCAATTCGCGAATGAACTTATTATCAATCGAGCTACATCCCATGACTTCCTCAAAGAAATGTATCACGAAGTATTAAGTAAGTATGATGCGCTCTTTTTGGGTGAAGGGATGATGATGAGCCGAACTGCGGCAGCACAGTACTGCGGAGCGGCTAATGAAGAACTTGACCTGATGTTTCATTCTGATATCGCAATCCTTGATTGTGGACCGCTTGGAAAATATGATTTCCGTAAACTCTATCGATGGAGTGTTCCTGAATTTAAGAAAGTATTCTTTGCGTGGCAAGTAGACTCCGCCAAAAATAACTATTTTATTGGTAATTACTTTTCGAATCATGACTTCGGGCGTAGTGTATCGCGTTACGGAGATGATAAGAAATATCGTATCGAGAGTGCCAAAGCACTTATCATGATCAATATGGCAGCTCGGGGAACACCCTTTATCTATCAGGGTGAAGAAATCGGCATGACCAATCTCAAGTTAGAAATGAGTGAATGGAAAGATTTCGAAGCGATCAATGATTATGTCATGTTACAGAAGATGATGCATCTACCAGCCTTTATCGCAAAATGGGTCGTCCAGAAAGTAACCCGTGATCAAGCGCGGACTCCAATGCAATGGGATACGACTCATCATGCCGGCTTTACAAAGGGGACGCCATGGCTTAAAGTGAACCCTAATTTTACGTCGATCAATGTCGAAAATGATGATCGAGATCCAAACTCGATTCTCAATTTCACCCGTCGCTTAGCAGCAATCCATAAAGAATACGATGTCTTTACGTTCGGAGATATTCAACCAACTTTGCTTAAACATAGCCAGATCGTATCTTTTATTCGTCAGGATGATACCGTAAGACTATTGGTTATTGTCAATTTAGATCGTCATGTGGCAGTGTTTAAAGCCGATGAGAATTGGTTGGATGCGAAGTTGATCGCAGCGACACAACTTCATCCGGGACCTTTATCGCACAAGATGGTGTTTGCCCCTTATGAAGGAAGAATCTACTGTTTGAAGGGTCATAACGATTGAACGAATCTATCAATATGATATAGTTAATAAAGAAAAAGAGGTACGTTATGTTACAAGCAGGAATCAAAGCACCGCATTTTAAACTACCTAATCAAAAAGGCGAACTTCGCGATTTAAATGACTATATCACTCAGAAAGTAGTAATCTATTTTTACCCGAAAGACAATACTCCGGGATGTACCACCCAAGCATGCAGTTACCGTGATCGTATGGGAGAATTTACAGACCGTAACGTTAAAGTATTTGGCATCAGTAAAGATGATCTTAAAAGCCATCAAAAATTCGAGAGTGATTTTGATTTGAATTTCGAATTATTGAGTGATGAGAAGCTCGAAGCCATCAAAGCGTATGATGTTTGGGTAGAGAAGAATATGTATGGAAATAAAACAATGGGTGTAGCAAGAA
>JBBRCP010000102.1:0-5242 GCA_038204785.1 Erysipelotrichales bacterium | reverse complement strand
TTTTCTCCTTTAAAATAAATAGTGTCGATGCACCGAAGGTAATCAATCGGGGGTGTAAGTGACAACGGTATATGAACTGCGTTTTCCTTAAACCAACTAAGTGGAACAGAACTTCGTTGAGTAGTATCGATAAAATCAATCAGATTCTCGGCTACTACATAATAAGTCAGATCCAGTGACGTGAACCGAATGATCGCAAATGCGATGGCTCCATGGTGCACGACATTGCGTAAATGGTCAATCTGATGTTCATGTAGCGAACTTAGCGTAAAGGATGTTTTCGACTTTGTTTCTTTGGCTTCAAAGTCAATCGCTCGGCCACGATATACACCGTTATAATCGGTCGTACTAGGTCTTCTAAAATATGCTTCGGTAATTTTTGCTTTACTTCTTGAAGGATAACTTACGGTGACGATTGTTATCGGCGTAGGCTTCTTATGTACGTTTGCACGGTCTGTTTCAAGGTAAAATTGATTGCTCTTGTTGAGGTCATCTTCCAAACTCATTCCTCTGCGGGATGTGATTGAAGGAAGAGCAGTTACTTCGCGATTCTTTTTTGTAGGATATCCTACCATAAATATCACCTTCCCTATTATAAACGATTCTATAACATAATTCTACTTTTGCTAACAACAGATGGTAAATCTTCATCTTCACTTGCAATACAGGGTGGATTTTGTATAATATAGAAACAGAGGTGGCATGATGGAAAAAATCGGTAAACTGGATGTACATATGATTTTGAACAAAGAGTTTAACGTTGATTTCAAGGGTTACTCTGCTTCTGAAGTAGATGCATTTCTTGATTTAGTGATTCAGGATTATCAAAAATTCAATCTATTGTTGGGTGAAGCTAACCAGCAAATCGAACAATTGCAGAGAATCAATGCTCAATATCAAGCGAAATTGATTGAGACGCAAGGTAGACTGGATGTTAACTCAACCGCAGAACCGACAGTCAATCAAGTCGATCTGTTAAAACGGTTAGCGAAACTAGAACAGGAAGTCTATAACAAATAACATTACACTAGGGCAATCGCTGGCGCAAGCCAGAGGAAAGTCCATGCTCGCACCATCTGTGATGATGGTACTGATTATGCTGGATGAAAAGATAAATCCAGGCAGGAAACTGACGGCTGAGGAAATCCTAAAACGCAAGTCATGGACGAAATCTATAAAAGTGCCACAGTGACGAAGTCTTAAGGGAAACCCTAAGAGTGGAACGAGGTAAACCCCATAAGCGAGAAACCCAAATTTGGTAGGGGAACTTTCCAAAGCTAACCGAAGTTGCGGAAGGACACGAGAGTGTAGATAAATGATTGCCGCCTCGCAAGAGGTACAGAACATGGCTTACATAGTGTAATGTTTAAAATGGAACTGAAAAGTTCCATTTTATTTTACATTCAACGCTTGAGTTGATATAATCTAATCTGATAGACAGGAGGGACAGTCATGATAGAAATCGGTCAAAAGTTACGTGAACGCAGAGAAGAACTTGGCTTCACACTAGAACAGATGTGCGAAAAAACTAAAGTGACGATTCCCAATCTCAAGGCAATCGAAGCCGGAGACTTGGAATATTTCGATAATGATTTATCTTATTTGAGGTTTTACATCAAATACTACTGTCAAGCACTCTATCTTGATTATGAGCCTTTTCGTACCATGTTGTCGGATTCGATCGATCAGTATACCAACACCGTTTCACTTAATCGTATCCAACAGCAGCAACAAATCGAAAAAAATGTCAATAGAAGAAAGAATAATTCTTCCGTGTTCAAAAAATTCGGAGGTTTTGAAAAGAAAAAAATCGATTATTCGCTATATTCACTGATTGCCGTTATCGTCATTGTTGTGATCAGTTTGATCATTGTTCTTTTTTCTTATGTAATACCGTTTTTAACTACACCTTCCGATACACCGTTACCTGATTCAACAGCTGTGGTACCAGATCCGATCGTACCACCGACCGATACGACTCCGACGGATACAACACCCGTTCCGACAACACCGGCAGTACTGACGGTCACGAAGGAAAACCCATTACTCTACAACGTGACTGGTTGGACAGAAGGACAAAATATTATGTTTACAGTCAACTTTCCGCAATCCAGTTCCTATATGCGAGTTTCGGTCGATGACGTCGTGACGAACAATCCGATTGCCAGAAAATACGTAATGAATGAAAAAATGGAGATTCTTACAACAGCAACCGGTGGTCGCAAGATTTCCATCTATTTCGGTTATATCAAAAATAGTTTATTGACCGTCAATGAATTGGCTGTACCGTTGGATCCGTCGATAGCGACAAGTCCGGTCTCCGCCACAATCGTTTTCGTGTTCAAAGGAGCGTAAAAATGAACTTGCCAAATCGTTTGACGATGATGCGTATTTTAATGATTCCACTGATCGTGCTTGTCATGATTTTTCCGTATGCACAGTTTAATATCGCCATCGGACATATTACATTCGGGTTTGTCAGTTTGCCGATTTTGAATCTGATCGTACTGTCTTTATTTGTGATTGCCAGTTTTACGGATTACTTGGATGGTTATATCGCCCGTAAATATCACTTAGTGACTTCGTTTGGGAAATTCATCGATCCGATCGCAGATAAACTGTTGGTCAATACGATGCTTATAATGTTTGCTTGGAAGGGGATTGTTCCGGTGGTTGCGGTTTTACTGATGCTTTGGCGCGATACTGCTGTTGATGGTATTCGCATGATCACAGCCGGCAAAGGAAAAGTGATGGCAGCCGGGTATTTAGGTAAGGTTAAGACGGTATCACAAATGGCCGCAATCGTTTTGTTATTGCTGAAAAATCTTCCGTTTGAACTTTATGGATTGCCGGTTGCCGATATAGTTTTATGGTTTGCAACTTTTATTTCCGTTATCAGCGGAATTTCTTATTTCTTACAAGCTAAAGATACCATTATGGAAAGCAAATAACATGGAAGAACTCATTGAACTTTTAAAAGCACGGAATCTAACGATCTGTAGTTGCGAAAGTTTTACCGGGGGTTTATTTGCAGCGTTATTGACTGAAATACCGGGCGCATCGGCAGTGTTTAAAGGTTCTGTGGTGAGTTACACGAACGATATAAAAATTCGTGTGGTCAATGTTCCCTCAGAACTCATCGATAACTATGGAGCCGTAAGTGAAGAAACTGCCGCAGCCATGGCTAAAAATGCGCGAAATCTAATGAAAGCTGATGTTTGTGTTTCATTTACAGGTAATGCCGGACCCTCCGTACTCGAAGGAAAAATAGCCGGGAGTGTCTTTATGGCAATTTGTGGTAAGTCGGCTACCCGTGTTTATCATGATACGATCAACTCGGATCGAAATGGAGTTCGCAGACAGTCGGTCGAAGTAGCTGTCATCAGACTTAAGGAATTTATCAGGGATTTTGGTTGAGCCAACGAAAAAGAGGGCGGAGGAACTGTTATGACGAATAAAACTGAAAATAAGAAAGATGCTTTATTAGAAGAAGCGCTGAAGCAGATTGAAAAACAATATGGTAAAGGTTCGATCATGCGTCTAGGTGATCGAGCGAATGTGGAAGTCGATGCGTTGAGCAGTGGTTCATTGTCGATTGACTTCGCACTGGGAATCGGCGGATATCCAAAAGGTCGAATCATTGAGATCTACGGTCCTGAGTCGAGCGGTAAAACAACTTTAGCATTGCATGCGATCGCCGAAGTTCAGAAAAAAGGTGGTAAAGCTGCTTTTATCGATGCTGAAAACGCAATCGATCCGATGTACGCAAAAGCATTGGGTGTTCAAATTGACGATTTGATTCTTTCACAACCGGATAGCGGTGAACAAGCATTGGAAATTACCGAGCTTTTGATTCGCAGCGGTGCGATTGATTTATTGGTCGTCGATTCTGTTGCAGCGCTTGTTCCGCAAGTCGAACTTGATGGTGAAATGTCGGATTCAAACATCGGATTGCAAGCCAGATTGATGTCTAAAGCAATGCGTAAATTATCGGGTGTAATGAATCGTAGTGCCTGTACGGTCATATTTATTAATCAGTTGCGTGAAAAAGTCGGGGTTATGTTTGGGAATCCCGAAACGACTTCGGGCGGAAAAGCATTGAAATTCTATGCTTCAATCCGAATCGACGTACGTAAAGGTGAAGCCATTAAGAATGGTACCGATATCATCGGGAATAAGGTTAATGTGAAAATCGTTAAAAATAAAGTAGCACCTCCATTCAAAGTAGCTGCCATCGAAATGATGTACGGCGAAGGTATTTCACGCATGGGTGAATTAGTGGATCTTGGTGTTCAATATGAGATCGTCCAAAAGAGCGGTGCTTGGTTTTCCTATAAAGGTGAGAAAATCGGTCAAGGAAAAGAAGCAGTCAAAGGTTTTCTGAGTGCTAATCCAATCTTAGCCGAAGAGATTACGCACGAAGTGAAAAAGAAGATGTTCCCAAAATCCGAGTAATCGGTTTTTTTTATGATTTGAGAGAAAGAAACACTCCTATTTTCTCGTTATACTCACAAATAAGTTGTGAATCAAGCTAAAATTAGGTATTATAAGAGGGAGTTAATATACTCTTAATTAGACATGGAGGAAAAGAAATGTCAGAATCAATGATCTTTTCCGTCTTAGTCGGTATTATCGTCGGTTTTGCTTTGGGTATAGCCCTGATGGTGGTTATCTCAAAGTTAGGGTTAAATAGAGATCAACAAAAAGCAAGATTAACAATTGAGGAAGCAACGATTAAATCAGACAACCTTGTACGACAGGCTGTCTTGGATGGAAAAACTCAGTCGTATGAGTTAAAACTTGCCGCTGAAAAGGAAATAAAAGAACGTCGCCAAGAGTTACAGGACTATGAAAATAAACTGACTCGCCGTGAGGATAATCTAAATTTTCGTGATGAGACGTTGAACGGAAAAGAAAAGCAGTTAGATGATAGAAATAAACAATTAACCGAAAAATTGAGTGTACTGGATAAGATGGAAAGCGACTTACAGACTAAAGTAGATATTCAAATTATTGAGTTGGAACGTGTAGCGAATATGAGTGCGTCCGATGCTAAACATGAATTGATGGAAGTTGTTGAGAAGAAAATGCAAAATGAGGTTACTGTATATATTCGTGACCGTGAAGATGAAGCAAAATCCAGAGCAGCGGATATTGCACGTAATATCATCGGATTAGCCATTCATCGTTATGCTCAGGAAGAAGCGATGGAACGTACAGTTTCAGTCGTTGGCTTGCCGAG
>JBBRCP010000101.1:0-5298 GCA_038204785.1 Erysipelotrichales bacterium | reverse complement strand
ATCGTGGTAATGTGCAGCCGTGATATACGTTCGCTCAAAGATGTAGAAAATATTGAACAAGTGTCAATGACATGTGTTACTGCATCCATCGCAATTTCAAATGCTCGGCTATATGAAAGTGCTAAAAAAGAAGCTCTTATGGACAGTATTACATCAGTTTATAATCACCGCTATTTTATGGATAGTCTGATTTCTTCTCTTTCTGAAAAGAAAAAATCAACAACAGCCATCGCTTTAATCGGAGTGGATATGTTTAACATCTATAATGATATCTATGGCCATTATGCCGGTGATATCGTGTTGGTCAAAATAGCCTCGATTCTTAAACAAATGTGTGGTAACTATGGTGTTGTCTGTCGTTATGCCGGTGACATCTTCGCTATCGTTTTGCCGTATCTCGATACAAGGCAAGTCTATGAATTAATGGAAAAGATACGTGTCAAGGTTGAAACAAGTTCCATGATTTCAAGTGATGAACAAGCACGTTTTGTTACGTGTAGTATCGGAATCTGTGTTTATCCGACACAAGCATCCGATGATAAGGAACTAGTTAAAAAGGCCAGTACTGCGCTCATCGAAGCAAAGAAAACCGGAAGAAATAAAACAGTGATCTATTCGCAGGATATTGAAGAAACGATAAGTAGTACACAAGGTGCAGTTGAAAGCCAAATGGCAACTATTTATGCATTAACAGCAGCGATCGATGCAAAAGATCATTTCACGTTTGGACATTCGCAACGCGTTGCGAAATATGCTACAGCGATTGCTGAGGCTGCTCATGCTTCTACTGAAGAAATAGAAATTATTCGTCAAGCATCATTACTACATGATATTGGTAAGATCGGAATTCCGGAACATATTCTGACTAAATTTACCCGTTTGAGTACGGAAGAGTATGAGACGATGAAAAAACATGTTGATATGTCGATCATGATCATTAAATATCTACCGGCTTTGAATTTGATGATACCAAGTGTTATCGGCCATCATGAACGTTGGGATGGAAAAGGATATCCACGTAAGATCAAAGGTGAAAACATTGCCTTTGGGGCTCGTTGTATCGCATTGGCAGATGCTTTCGATGCGATCACATCCGATCGTCATTACAAGTCTTATATGAGTGTCGAATACGCACTTGAAGAAATAGCGTCGAATGCAGGAACCCAATTTGATCCTGTGTTAGCGGAGATCTTCGTTAAGATCGTACAAGAGGGTAAATTGATCATTGAACCTACCCGCAATAATTTCTACACGAAGACAGGTCCGATTGAACAAGTGACTTCATAAACCCCGTCAGGGGTTTTTATCCATAAGGAGAAGTAAATGGAAAAAAAGAAAATACCTTTAGTATTCCTACATGGATTAGGAGCTGATCTTCACCAAGTAGAATCAATGATCGTTTATGATCAACTGATCACGTTTGATATGCCTGCGCATGGGGGAATCCCACTACCGGAGTCACGTATTACCTTTAATTTGATGGCGCAATTCGTTGAAGAACGATTAACTGAATTGAATATTTCAGAATATGTCATCGGTGGAATTTCGATGGGAGCAGCCATAGCGTTAAGAGTAGCGCTGGATCATCCACATCGATGCCGTGGTTTATTGGAAGTTCGTCCGGCATGGGATTGCGATGGAATGCCAGAGAACAACCAAGCGATCTTCAAGCATATTGGGCAACTCTTATCGGAAAACGATCGGGAGCTTGCTAAGAAGTATTATTCCGAGTCATCCGAGTTCATAAAATATAAAAAGCGCTACCCCTACAATGCAAAACGCATGATTGATCTATTTGAGGATAAAAATGCAGGAATTAATTGTCGAAGATTTTTAGAAATAAGCACTGAAAAGCCGTTTAATTTAGACGAAATTAAATCGATTGATTTTCCTGTATTCATCATCGCAACTCGCTTTGATCCTTTGCACTCATTGGCTTTAGCAAAACGACTTGAAAAGCAACTTCAAGCGGCTGAATTTTCGGAAATCATCGCAAAACCGATCGATGCAGTCAAACATCAATTACAGTTGAATCATCGAATTGAACGATTCATGAATAAAGTGAACTTGAGCAGTAATATTGATTAATAAGTGAAGTTCTTCTATCATTGACTTAGGAGGACTTTATGAAAACAAATAAAATATCCATTATCGGGGCCGGCTTTGTCGGATCAACTTCTGCCTTTGCGATCATGGATGCGGGCTTAGCCAGTGACATCGTGTTAGTCGATGTTAATCGTGAAAAAGCAGAAGCAGAAGCAATGGATCTCTCACATGGTGCTGCGTTTGTGAAAACCGTATCGATTACAGCCGGAACGATAGCCGACACAGTCGACTCCGATCTGATTATAATCACCGCAGGCATTGGGCCAAAACCTGGTGAAACTCGTCTCGATATATTGAATAAGAACATTCCGATTTTTAAGGATATCATTCCTCAATTAGCTCACTACAGTCCCAACAGTATCTTACTTGTCGTATCGAATCCGGTCGACATTTTGACCTACGTTACCTATAAATACTCAGGTTTTCCAGCTAATCGTGTCTTTGGTTCGGGGACCGTGTTGGATACTTCTAGATTCAAATCATTCTTATCGAAACAGTTCGAAATCGACGCTCGTAATATTCATGCTTATATCATCGGAGAACATGGCGATTCCGAGATTGCAACATGGAGTCTTACCAAAATTGCTGGAATGAGTGTGGATGAATACTGTTCGACTGTATCTGATAACTGCGGAGTTGATTTCAAGAAAGAAATCACGGATAGCGTAAAAAACGCAGCTTACGAAATTATTAATCGTAAAGGTTATACGAATTATGCAGTAGCTCTTTCCGTTCGTCGAATCGTCGAAGCATTACTTAGAGATGAACAATCGATCTTAACTGTAAGTAGTCTATTTACAGGTGAAGAGGGCATCAATGATGTTTATATGGCAATGCCATGTGTCATTGGACGTCAAGGAATCACTCGAATATTACCGGTACCGTTAGCAGATGAAGAAAAAACCCAACTTAAAGCCTCAGCTGAGATGCTAAAAAACATCTTAAACCAAGCTGATTTAACCTAAAAAAGGATGTTTTAACACTCATTTCGATAAAGGTTTTCAATATTCGAAAAGAATGCTATAATTAGTTGTCATTTGGAAAGAAGGAATCGCATGGATCGTCAAAAAATAGTTAACATTGCTGTAATTGCGCACGTAGACGCCGGTAAAAGTACTCTGGTGGATGCTTTTTTGTCGCAGAGTGGAGTATTTCGTAAAAATGAAGAAGTGGTTGAACAAGTTATGGACAGCAACGCGCTTGAGCGCGAACGGGGAATTACCATTTATTCCAAGAACTGCTCCGTTTACTACCACGATATAAAAATAAACATTGTCGATACACCGGGCCATGCTGATTTTTCCAGTGAAGTGGAACGCATCATCCGTACGGTCGATACTGTTATTCTGCTTGTTGACTCAAGTGAAGGTCCGATGCCCCAGACACGCTTCGTACTGCAGAAGTCGCTCGAATTAGGACTTCGCCCTATCTTGCTCATCAACAAAATCGATAAGAACGATCAACGTGCTCATGAAGTCGTTGACTTGGTTTATGACCTATTCTTATCCTTGGATGCAACCGAAGAACAATTGGATTTCCCGATTCTTTACGGTATCACCAAACAAGGTGTCATTCAGTACTCAATGGAAGAACCATCGGATTCATTAGAACCGTTGTTTCAGACAATTTTGAAACATGTACCTTTATACCCGGACCTTGATAACGAACCCTTACAAATGCAGGTCAGTTCACTGGCGTACGATGATTATCTCGGACGTTTAGGAATCGGACGTCTATACAAAGGTGTTTTAAAAGTCGGTCAACAAGTAATGGTTGCCAGAGGCAATCATACTCAGATCCGTCAAACAGTCAATCAATTATTTGTGTATGACGGAATGAAGCGAGTTGCAGTTCAAGAAGCAGTCAGCGGTGATATTGTTATTATCGGCGGAATCAGCGGTGTATCAATCGGTGAAACCATCTGTGATATTAATAATGTAGTTCCATTACCGATGATTCCAATCGAAGAACCGACACTTCAGATGAATTTCCTAGTTAACTCTTCGCCTTTCGCAGGTAGAAGTGGCAAATATGTAACTTCACGAAACATTAAAGAACGTCTTCAAAAAGAACTCGAAGTCAATGTAGGTCTACGTGTCGAAGAACTTGAAAGTACTGATAAATTCAAGGTTTCCGGTCGCGGTGAACTTCATCTGACCATTTTAGTTGAGAATATGCGCCGTGAGGGTTTCGAATTAGCGTTATCTAAACCTGAAGTCATCTTTAGATACGTCGATGGTAAGAAGATGGAACCCATTGAACAGGTCATCATCACCGTACCTTCGCAATACAACGGTGTTGTTATCGGGAAAATGAACGTTCGTAAAGCACAACTTGTCAATATGGACGAAAAGAATGATTATGTTACGATGGAATGGAGAGCCGCTACACGTGCACTTATCGGATATCGCAGTGAGTTTATCAATGACACTCATGGCGAAGGAACGATGGTCCGTCAACTTACCGGTTACGGTGAATATATCGGCGAACTCTTTACCCGCAGTAACGGTGTCATGATTTCAACTGAAACGGGTATCGCGATGACGTATTCGATCTTCAATCTTCAAGAAAGAGGTTCGTTCTTTATCGGTGCTCAAACTGAAGTTTATGAAGGTATGATCGTCGGTCAAGCATCACGTGATCTTGATATGGAAGTTAATCCAACCAAGAACAAAAAAGCAACTGCTGTACGTAGTTCCGGAAATGATGAAGCCATGCGTTTAGTTCCTCCACGCCAATTAACACTTGAATATGCAGTTGAATTCATCTCGGATGACGAACTTGTCGAGGTAACTCCTGATAGTATTCGTCTTCGTAAGAAATATCTGACTCCGTATGATAGAAAAGTCGCTCAACGTGCGATTAAAGATGCTGAAGCAGAAACGGCTGAATAATCCTTTTTATAATTATCAACTATCTAAGACAATGGTTCATCCGTTGTCTTTTTCTATGAAATAGGTAAACGATTTACTACTGTCCGGTGTGATTTCGACTAATAAGCTCGGATATTCACAAACTTATCCGTATAACACAAGAAAGACACTTATGAAGGGTATGAGTGTTTAAATGAAGAAAAGAGTATGATAGTATTAAGTAGTATAAAATGATAATCAATCTTGCTGTGAGTGCGAAAAAAGTCGGCATAGAGTAATAAGAGCTTGTGAATAAGCTCAACGGAGGAAAAATGAAATC
>JBBRCP010000100.1:0-5451 GCA_038204785.1 Erysipelotrichales bacterium | reverse complement strand
AACACCGGAATCGATATGAAGGTCATCGTCAAATATTCATAAAGGACCGTTACCGTGAACTTAGAAGCCACGATAATTTGAGGTGACAATGGCAGTGCCAGTAACGTTTCAATGTCTTTTGAAAAATAGTAGACCGACGGTACCAGAAAGATAGCAAACAAGAAAATGGTCATTGCCAATCCCATCAATAACAAGCCAACAATAACGCCGCTTTGGTTGATTGGAATTAAGACCTTGAGTGTTTCTCCCGCCAGCATATAAATACTGAAGAGTGTCGGTAATAACGCAACTCCCAATAAAATGGGAAGAAATTTACGAAGAGCGCTTTTTTTACCTTTACCGTCAAACATTGAAAACGTGTTTTTCAGGCTGACAACCGTCAGTGCGATATAATTATGCATTCTTGGTTACCTCAAGGAAGATATCCTCAAGACTCATGTCATTGTAACCTTTCTTTAATTCTTCCAACGTACCGAAATACGCGATATGACCTTTATTGATGATCGCTACTTTACTGCATAGTTTTTCGGCAACTTCCAAAACATGTGTCGAGAAGAAAACAGTGTTACCTTCTTCAGCATGTTTTTTCATCATTTCTTTGAGCGCAAAAGCAGATTGCGGATCTAAACCGGTCATGGGTTCGTCCAGGATCCAAATACTTGGGTTATGAACCAAACAACCCATGATAACGATCTTTTGACGCATACCGTGGGAATAAGACAAAATCTTATCATTTAAGGCTTGTGTCATCTCAAATGTTTCAGCCATATCATTGATGCGTGTACGGCGTGAGGCTTCATCCACATTATAGATATCAGCCATAAAATTCAAATATTCGATTCCTTTCAATCGCAGGAAAATATCAGGATTATCCGAAACAAAACCAAATTGACGTTTGGCTTCTAAGGGTTGTTTGGTGATATCAATCCCATTTAATAACACTGAACCTTCATCGGGTGATAGAATACCCGTCATCATTTTGATGGTCGTTGTTTTACCGGCTCCGTTGGGACCGATGAATCCAATAATTTCTCCTTCGTTGACCGTCAGTGAGATACGATCGACAGCTTTTACTTTTCCTGAATAGATTTTGGTGACATTCTCGATTTGAATCATAAATCCTCCTTAGATTGCGGCAGCAATCCCTAACACAACTAAACAAATAATCATAAACACAACGGATGTTAAGAAGTCTTTGTTGGAAATCTTTTCATCATTTTTGTGGAGGATCCAACTGTAGGCATTGAAAACTACATTGACAGCGATCATTCCGATAACGATCGGTAACTTCGGCCAACTGTAATTGACTTTACCATTGATTCCCCATTGCATCGGGATCATAGCCGGCAGACCGTTGTAAAGAACTGCCACGACAATAACGACGATCACAGTGAACGCAATTAGCATAAATCCTTGTGTTTTCTTGTTCATAACATACCTCATTGTGAATTATACAAGTGTTTGAAACATATTTCAAACACTTGTAAGTTAAATAACAAGCAAAAAAGTTTACTGATTGTCCAGTAAACGTTGTTTTAGGTAAGTAAGGCGCGGTTGAACATCGATTGTGGCGATTCCGCGAATGAACGAATTCGGGTCACCAATAAGAACAAGGGCTTTACTCGCGCGCGTCACCGCCGTATATAATAATCTTCGTTGCAGCATGTGTCCATATTCACCGACACAGGGAAGTAATACAATCGGATATTCGCTCCCTTGTGCTTTGTGTACAGAGATGCAATAAGCTAATGTTATATTAATAAAATTCTCACCGGTATATTCGACGATTCGTCCGTCGAAATCGACAACGATTCGATTCTGATGATTCTCATCTTCAGCCGCATAAACGATTTCGATACAGGTTCCGATATCACCATTATAGACATCATCATTGGGTTGGTTTTTTAGTTGTAGAATCTTATCTTGTTCACGATAGGTCACATAACCGACTTTGAGTTCACGTTTGTAAGCATTGGATGGATTTACCATCTTCTGCATCGCATGGTTGAGGGCGTCGATCCCGCAATTTCCACTATATTTCGGAGCCATGATCTGAATATCCTGTACACCGTATCCTTTTTGCATGGCATCTTGCACAACACGCAATACCACATTTTTAACATCGATATTATCGCACGGTATCCATTTGACATCTTGTGTGAGGGATGTAAAATCGGCACTTCCTTGGCGCATCTGATGGGCTAACGAAATGACATCCGATCCTTCTTTTTGTCGATAAATATGGTTTAGCGAAATCACCGGAAAACGCTGTGAATCAATCATATCTTTGAGTACACAACCCGGCGCGACAGACGGAAGTTGATCTTGATCGCCGACAATCAAAAGTTTCTTGATTTGAACTCCGGCTTTAAGCAATTGAGCAAATAACCATTGATCGACCATCGAAAATTCATCGATGATGATCAGATCGAGTGCCAAGGGTTCATTTTCATTTTTACCGAATGTGTTGGTTTCGAGATCCCATCGTAAAAGACTATGAATTGTAAATGAATCGGCTTGTGTCAGTTCACTCATACGCTTAGCTGCCCGGCCGGTCGGAGCAGCACAAGCGATACTACAATGCGGATATAAGAATTTCCATAATCCGATCATAGCACCGACGACTGTCGTTTTACCGGTACCGGGTCCACCGGTCAAAATTGTGCAGGGATTATCGAAAAATTGATGAATGGCATCGATCTGGGTCGTATCATAGCGAATGCCTTTAGCATTTTGCAGCGCTTCTAAGCCCGTTTCAAGGAGTCCTTCATCATAAGGCTCCAACGGAATCTGAGGAAAATCATAAAAGAAATCAGCAATCGTTTTTTCACTTTCATATTGGGTATGATGAAAAATATCATCTTGGATATGCATTAATTTTTGTTGGATGAAACAATCATCTAACACAGTATCAAAATCAAAGTCAACAGGACTTAATTTTCTGTAGAGGGCATGATGCAAGATATCTTTATTAACGAAACTGTTACCGCTGCGCATACATTGTTCCATGACACAACTAACACAAGCAGCACTAATTCGGCGTGGATCAGCTGGATCTACACCCATGGATAAAGCTAATTTATCAGCAGTCGCAAATCCGATTCCATCCACTTCATCGATCAAGCGATAGGGATTTTCTTTGATCAGAGCCAATGTTTTATTTCCGTAAGCACGGTCCAAACGCATAATATTACGAATGCCTAACCCATGTGTTGTGAAGAATCGGACAGCTTCTTCTAAATCACCTTGCTCAATCAGACCTTCGATAAGAGCCTGTTTTTTCTTGGGTGTCCAACCAGTGATTTCTTCAACTCGATCTGGGTTTTCTTTTAGAATGGATAAAGTTGATTCACCAAAAGCATCGGCGCACGCCTGCGCAAATTTCTTGCCGATCCCTTGAAAAAGGGGAGAACTCAGATAAGCAACAATACTGTCGATATCCGTTGGTAAAACACGATGTGTACTAACGACTTGAAACTGCATTCCGAAACGAGGATGTTCAGTATAGTCTCCGCTAAGCGTATAGAGTACATCTTTAGTGAAAACCGGCAGATAACCGGTGATCGTGATCTCTTTTTCGTTGAGTTCGTAGAGTCTGAATTTGGCTACAGTAAAAGAACTTGCCTCATTGCGAAAGAGAATAGCCGTAATTTTACCTGTTATCTCACTATATCCGTCCATGTAGACCTCGGTTCTATTTAATCAAAGTGCTCAAGAGCACAAAAAAGATACTCACAGCATTGTTGAAGAAGTGCAGCAACATCGAAGAGTAAATGTTGCCTGATTTCTCATACGCATACGCCAAGAAAAATCCCATCATTGCGTAGAGCGGCAGAAAGATTAGATCGACGTAATTACGTGTGATCAAGGATTCTAATATATGTAAAAATCCAAATAAAGTGGAACTGAGGATCATCGGTAACCAGAAGTTTCCTTTTTTTCGCAAACAGCGGTATAACACTCCGCGAAACAGAATCTCTTCTACGATCGGTGCAAAAAACAAGGTCAAAAATAGGATGAACAAAGGATTGCTAGAAAGCATCGAAATGATTGCATCTTGGTTGGAAGAGGAGGAAGCCCCCGTAATCATTGTCGCAATACTCGAAAAAACAAACGATGAAAAAAACATCAGTGGGAACAACTTCATCGGAAGCAGAAATGAATAATTAAAATTCTTCATTAGTGATTGATAGGATTCTTTCAATAATGGCATCGCCAGTCGTATAGTGACGGCGAATACAAACAAGTGCATCACGATATTATAGGGCATCGGTAACGTTTCTAATCTAGATCCCGCAACTAAAGCAATGGTTAACAGAATAAAAGGATAGACCACAAAGTATCCGGCAAAATAGTTGGCAAACAATAAGACTCTATTTTTTAATCGAAGCGGTGAAGATGGTTTCTCGAATTCCGGATTCAAACTTAATTTTAACATCAGATTACCTTTGCGAGACGTTCTTCGAGCGTCTGTCCTTTTTTGAATACATTTTCGATTACTCCGCCACCAAGGCAAATGTCACCTTGATAAAAAACAGCTTCCTGACCCGGGGTGACCGAAGATATCAGATCCACGAATTCAACGAGAATCGACTTCTCGTCAAGATGATGGACAATAACGTTGTTATCTGCTTGCCGATATCTAAATTTAGCTGTACAGATGAGGGGCTTGCTTAGATCAATCGGATTGAACCAGTTCAATGACGCAACAGTACAACTATCTGAGAATAGCCATGGATTATCTTCTTTACAAGCCACATATAATTCATTCTTTATGATATCCTTACCAATCACAAACCAGGGTCCTTCATTTCCCCCAATACCCAGACCTTTACGTTGACCGAGGGTATAATAGAGTGTGCCTTGATGACGACCGAGAATATTTTTGGTTTCGATATCGATAATATCACCGTCTTTAGCCGGTAAGTAGTTTTTGAGAAATTCTCTAAAGTTACGCTCACCGATAAAACAGATCCCGGTCGAGTCTTTTTTCTTTGCGACTGGCAACATCAGTTGATCGGCTATTCTACGGACTTCATTTTTAGTCAGGTCACCGATTGGGAAAAGGGTATGTTTAAGAGAAGCCACCGGCATCTGGCAAAGAAAATAGGTTTGATCTTTCGTTGAATCGATCCCTTTCAATAAAAAGCTCTGATCAGCTTCATGGACAACACGAGCATAATGGCCGGTCGCCAACCAATCGAAACCATTGGTTTTCGCATATTCATAAAAAGCTTTGAACTTAATATGTTGGTTACATAAAATGTCCGGATTCGGTGTTCGACCTTTTTTATATTCATCGATAAATGTCAAGAAGACATCATCCCAATATTCTTTTACGAAATCTACTCTGCGCAGAGGAAGTTTAAGTAGATCTGCCACGGCTAAGGCATCTTCATAGTCGATCTCTTGTGCACAGACCTCATCATTGATTGTCGGGTTTCCCAGATA
>JBBRCP010000099.1:0-5531 GCA_038204785.1 Erysipelotrichales bacterium | reverse complement strand
GGAAGAACTAGCGAGATTGATAAGCAACTGCCCACGACTAAGATATTTACTGATGCATTTACGTCAAGAAGAGAAGATCTTAATTATATATATAAACTAATAATGATTATTGATAACCAAGATAAATTTAGTTACGAAGATAGAATTAATAAGGCATTTAAGTTTGAGAATGATGATATGGAAAGAACCTCAGGTGACGAAAGATTTAATGAGTTTGTACTAGGTGGAGTCGAAATACTCTATGAAAGAGTCATCGCGAATTCAAGAAATTATGATGATGCATTGAATAATTTTTACACTTTTCTTGATGAATTTAATAGTAGATATAAAAAAGATTTAGAGATTGATTATAATCTATTCAATGAAATTGAACTTTGATGAGTACATAAAAATTATTTCTTTATTAGATGATTTTAAAATTGTGCAACAGGAAATAAAGGCTGTTTTTTAGAATCCTTTCATTTTATTACGAATCTCGATAAGTGATACAATTGCTTTCTACCAAAATAACTAATATTTTAATTCTACAATATAACTACGAAAGGAGAAAAAATGTTCAAAAAGGTTGATAGTTGGTTTATTATTCCATGTTATGAGTTAATAAAAATAACAGACAAAAGTTTTTTTATAAGCAATTCTACAGGACTTCCGTTTAAAAGAGTTCGAAGTATTATCGGTGCTCAATTTGTTGAACATAGGCAAGCAGTTATTATAGAATTTAGAAATCAAAGATATGATGCAGAATATATTAGAAAACCTGGGAATAGGGCTGTTTTACACTGGGGATCTAAACTAACAAAAGATATTTTAACCTATGTTCCATACTGTGAAGAACTTTACAAAAATAGCAAAAATAGTTCAAGGGATTATCCGATGGTAAGAATAAAAAGTTATTTGAACTTACTCCAATTTGAAATATTACCAAATAATAAAGACTATGAGGCCACATTAAATGATATCTATTTTCATACCTAATTCTATTTGAAGAACGAATAGTCAGCCCAGATTATGCATTTTAAACGATTAGGTTGAACAACTCATAAAAAAAAGCACATCGAAAGAATGTTGATTGTTACAATGATCATTGAATTTAATGGTTCTATGTCAAATGTTGGGTGACCCTATATAATGAGTTGAATTTACGAGGAGTTCTCAGAAATGAGGACTCTTTTTACTCCAGTCGTGTAAAAATTCTTGTTCTGAAACGATTGAAATTACGAAGACTGAAAGCGTTACGTTTAATTGTAATTTTTTTTGCTGAAAGCTTTCTTGATTTGCTTAATAAAGTAGATGCAAATATTAAGAAATTTCTAATCTTCTTAGTATATAATAAGTTAGTTAGTCAGGAGATGGTCCAAATGAATATAGGTTTGACGATATTGAACCAGATCACGATGATGTTTGTGATGATGGGATTTGGTTACTTTATCTACTACTACAAGTTTATGGATGATCTGGGAACTCAACAAGTATCCAATATCCTACTCAAGATCTGCGGTCCGTGTACGATCATCACGGCATTTAATTTTGCGTTTAACTTATCAAAGGTAAAAAAACTAGGTTTAACAATTATCCTTTCAACGATTGTTATTTTGATTGGACTTGGTGTCGCCCGATTATTATATGGTAAAGATCATCGTTTGGAACAATTCGCGATTGCTTTCTCCAATGCCGGCTTCATTGGTATTCCGCTGGTTACCGGCTTATTGGGAATCGAATATGTGTTCTATCTGACGGGCTTTCTGATCTGTTTTAATCTTTTTGTCTGGACCGTGGGTGTCTATCTCATCTCGGGTCAACGCAGTCTCATTACACCGAAAATGATGGTGTTCAACCCTGCGCTGATCGGAACGGCCATTGGCCTGATTGTTTTTATAAGTCCACTTAAACCGATGGCTCCGGTAGCCGATGCGATTGCGAAGATCGGTTCAATGAATACTCCGTTAGCGATGATCGTACTTGGAACGTTTATTGCGAAAAGTAACTTGATCGAAGTTTTTACCAGTAAAGCAGCCTATGTGGTCAGTTTCTTCCGTTTGATTGTTGTACCGTTGATTATTCTGTTCGCCTTGAAACTGGTTCCGAATGTCTATCAAGATATCAAAATGGTCATCCTCATCGCTGCCAGTGCACCGGTGGGAGTCATGGTCGCGATGTTTGCGCAACAATATGAGGGTGATTATGAATATGGGGCACGGATTGTCAGTTTATCTACGATACTTTGTCTATTTACCATTCCGGGTATGTTGATACTGTCTAACTTTATTTGGTAGAAGGTTCTATACGTAAACAATCTTAGCCAATTGAAGAAAAGGGAAGAAAAGAAATAGATTTTATCGTAGTGGGTAGCTAATAGGGAGTGTAGAATCCATTAAAAAAGCTGAAATCAGTTTATTGATTTCAGCTTTATACTATTGAAGTAATATTAGCGATTCGTTCTGCTGCGGTTGCCCATCATGCCACCGGCTCTGGCGCCAGTACCTGATCCGCTTCCGTTATTACTGCCCATCATACCGTAACCGGTGCCTCGTTGTGTATTGACACCCGTACCGTCGCAAGCGGCTACATGGGTACTGCGGTTAAGATAGATCGCATCGGCTTCAGCTTGGGTAAGTTTACCGGAAGCTACATCGGCATCTAGCTGTAATTTCATCTCAGCCAGTTTAGCGGTGTTGAATTCAGCCAGTTTTCCTTCATCAGCCAAGATCTGACCGATGGTCTTTCCGGTGGTTTCACGCTCTTCAAGTAGTTGTTCAACAGTTTGACCGGTGACTTGCGCTGCCAATTCAGGCATCGACTTACGTACATAGGTCGCATAAGCTTGTACTGAGGTAAACGTAATAACGGCTGCTGATGCAAGGATCAGCGTAAGTATGATTCCTTTTTTCATTTATCTAGTCTCCTTTGTGAACCGTGGGGTTCTTACACTTACTACTATAAAGGTCAGATATTACGAAAGTGTGTCGAAACCTGTGAAAAATATACACATTTAAACAAATCCATTCGAATGTACTTTGACATACTTTTGACATAAATCAATGCTACAATACTTATATACAGAGGTGATAGTATGCCAAATATGCTGATAGCGGATGATAATGATTCGATAACTTCAATCTTAGAAAGCTATGCGCGTAAAGAAGGATTTAACGTTGTACTTGCCAAAGACGGTGCTGCTGCGTTGCGGATCGCAACCGAGAATCCATTTGACATCGTTCTATTGGATGTGATGATGCCAAAACTTGATGGATTCAGTGTCTGTAAGGAAATTCGTAAATCATCCAATGTACCGATCATTATGATCACCGCACGCGGTGAAGATTTTGAACGTATCATGGGACTGGATATCGGGGCAGATGACTATATCGTCAAACCTTTTTCTCCGCAAGAAGTCATGGCACGTGTTAAGGCCATCTTACGTCGGTTGGAAAGAACAACCGCTTCCGGTAAAAACATCTTGACGATTGAAAATCTCAATGTGGATTTAGATGCGTATACAGTTCACGTAAACAAAACAGAAATCAACCTAACCAAAAAAGAAATCGATCTCCTATGGACACTCGCATCCAATCCGATGCATGTATTCTCACGTGATGCGCTCTTGAACAACTGTTGGGGCTATAACTATTACGGTGATTCCAGAACCGTTGATTCTCATATGACGCGTCTGCGTACCAAACTGGATACCGTCGATCATCCGAACTGGACCATCAAAACGATCTGGGGTGTTGGTTATAAATTCGACACAACCAAAGAGGAAACAGTATGAAATCAGGTTTTACCCGTAAACTGATCGGTTATTTTATTTTGGTCATTCTTTCTTTTGCGCTTGTACTGAGTTTTTTGTTTATCTTGATGTTCCGTAATGAAACAGTCAAAAACGTCGAAGCCACCTTGGCGACCCGAGCCGATAATATCGCCCAGATCGTATCGTTGGATGACCTTTCAGTCATCTCGATGCGCACCATGATGTCCTATACTTCGATACTCGGTGATCTGAAAAACTCACGTGTGTGGATTCTGGATGCATCAGGAACGATACAAAAAAGCAACAATGATAAAGGAATGGGGATGCATCAGAATATCGGAACACTGAGTGCTGAAGCGCAAGTCATGGTCAAAAGTGTACTTGCCGGAAACAAGCGGAGTACGGAAAGTCTGTCTGACTTATTCGGTGAAAAAACAGTAACGGTCGGAACACCGATTCTCGCCGCATCCGGTCAAGTCATCGGAGCAGTCTTGGTCAGTGCGTCCTCGAGTACCATTGCCGGAGTTGCCGATAAAGGAATCACGTTATTATTGATCAGTTCTCTGATCGGTCTTATATTGGCAATTGGGCTGGGTTATTTCCTCTCTAAACGAATCACCAAACCCTTGATTGAAATGAATGAAGCTGCCTTACAGATGACATCAGGTAACTATTCAGTCGACTTGAACGCGCGTTCTAACGATGAGATAGGTCAACTTACCACCAACCTTAAAACCCTCTCAGATCGTCTTGATGAAGCTGCACGTCAGAGTGCTAACCTCGAAAAAATGCGACAGAACTTTATCGCAGATATTACCCATGAACTCAGAACACCCGTTACTGTTCTGCGTGGCTTGGCCGAAGGCTTACGTGACGGTGTATTACCGCACGGAAGCACAACTCAAGAAGTGAGTGCACAAATGATCCGCGAATGTACAGGCATGAGCCGTTTGATTGGCGATCTACTTGAACTCTCACGACTCGAAGATCCGGATTTCACGTTAGTCACGCAAACGATCGATCTACACGACATCATCAGTGATGCCCTTCGTTCCGGCAAGCAACTTGCTTTAGCGAAAAATGTACAACTGAATTCTAAAATTGAATCAGGCGACTGGCGCATCGTCGGTGATTACGATCGCTTACGTCAGATGATCACAGCCGTCCTGGATAATGCGGTCAAATTTACCCCTGTCGATCAAACGATCGACGTGACAGCTATTGCACATGACCATCATGTGGTCCTGAGTATTCGCGATACCGGTGTTGGGATGAACGAAGAAACCCGTGCTAAGATCTTCACCCGTTATGTCCGCTCGTCAGCGGATAACCCCAATGGTAGTGGACTGGGCTTGGCCATCGTAGCTAACATTGCAAAACGCCATTTGATCGATGTCCAAGTGGAGAGTTCCGTTGGGAATGGAACTGATTTCAGTTTCATGATTCCACTCACCCACTGAGTAGCCTAATATAGTTAAAGAAAAATCGCTATCAAGCGATTTTTCAGGCTGATGACAAGTGCACCTTTAAAAAGGTGTGCTTTTCTTTTGGGCATAAAAAAACAGCGAAATCGCTGTTGGAGAGAGAATAATTGGTTTTTAATGGATACAAGTAAAGTTCGTAAAGAAGCTTCATGCGTCAGTAAGGCCATCTTTTTCAGATTCTGCGCAGCACAAGACAACCAAACGTAATTTTGTACTTTGGCGAGTCCTCGATGAGTCGCATAGCGATATCCATGATTCTGTTTACTATCAGCGAAGCTTCGTTCAACTGTCGTTTTACG
>JBBRCP010000098.1:0-5663 GCA_038204785.1 Erysipelotrichales bacterium | reverse complement strand
GAGATACTCTTTAGAGAACAGTCAAGCTGTAAGGGGGAACAAAATTCCACACTCCATTCCAATGAGTATCTTAATGCATTGAACAGTAAGAAAGGAATACTCAGGCGTTGAATAAGCCTAACTGTATTATAAAAGGGGGAAACAACTATGTCATCAATAAAAACATTGGATAATGCTACGCTTAGTAACTTCTGTCGCCAACTCACGATGATCTTCAAATCGGGGATCTATTTGGAAGAGGGGTTTAAAGCCATGGAACAACAAAACCCGATCAATGAGATTGATTACAAAGCGATCCTCAGTGAGTTAAAAAACAATCCGAACCTTTCTCATGCACTTGAATCAACACAGTTATTTCCCACTGAATTGATCGAGATGGTGCAAGCCGGAGAACAAGTTGGGCGTCTTGATCAGGTATTCGATCAACTGACTCACTATTATCGCCGGCAGGATGAAACCGAAAAAACGTTGCGTGATACATTGTTTATTCCGTTTTTATTGCTATGTATCATGATTGTTGTGATCGGTGTTCTTGCATTTTATGTTCTGCCGATCTTTGTCAGTGTCTACGAAAGCTTAGGCACAGGACTCTCGCCTATCACCCATATCATGATGAACCTTGGAAAAGGGATCGCCATTGTCGGACTTGTACTTCTTATCGGTCTTTTAGGTTTCGTTATTGTCACCTATGTTAATTCAATCCGTCATCCCGAAAAATCAAATTCGATCACAACCCTTTTCCTGTCACTGTCGCCCAAATTGAAAGATACAGTCAATTTAGCCAGATTCACCTTTATCGCACAGTTATTATTACGTGGAGGCATCGAGACCCGCAGTGCGTTAACTCAATCGGCGGCCAGTCTTCACGATGGGGAAACAGCCGTTAAGCTACGTAAAATCATTTCCGAACTCAAACCCGGCGAAGGGTTACCGGAACTTTTAAGTAGGGCTCAGATCTATCCTCCGTTACTCCGTTCAACCATAACATTAGCTTTAAAAACAGGTAAATTAGATGAAGTAATGGGTGAAATAAGTCTTTATTACGAAGATGAAGTACAACGTGTCACGGATCGTTTTATCAATCGTTTGGAACCCACATTCGTACTTAGTTTATCCTTCCTTGTAGGAGCTTTACTCTTGTCACTGATGCTTCCGTTGATTAGCATCATGTCCTCTTTGGGTTAAGTTCATGAAAAAAGGACTGATTTTAGTGTTTGTGATCGGGTTGACTTTCGGTAGTATTTTTATGGCGAAATCAATTCAAGAATCCGATGCATCACGCCAAAAAAAACTCCTACAGAACGCAATCGAGAGTGCCCTCAGCACTTGTTACGCAATAGAAGGATTCTATCCCGCAAAAGTTGATTATCTTATCGAACACTATGGTATCCAAGCTGACAGTGCTCATTATTTTATTTACTATCAGACATTTGGAGCGAATATCCGTCCCGAAGTGACTGTTTACCGAAAGGGTTCATCGAAATGAGAAACTCAAGGCTAAGTATTCAAACACTCGCAATGCTTTTGATACTGACACTGTTTGTTACAGGTGCCGGTTTTGTGGTATTCTACGGAGCGAAAACCTATGCATCCATCAATATGCAAGGCAAAGCCGATACGGAAGTTCGGATCGTTACACTTTATCTGAACAATCGAATCAAACAGAATGATGAGATTGGGCGTATCGCACTAATCGAAGATAATGGAATGTCAGTACTTCAAATTACCCAAAAACAAGAGACTGAATACTTTACTTCTTTGTTTTTTAAGGAAGGTATTCTGTACGAATTAACCGGAATTGATGCGACGATCAATATTGACGGAGCATCTAAAATCGTTAAATTGAAAGAGTTTTCAATGTCGTTTACACAGAATAATGATCTATTTTTTACTTTTACAGATTCAATGGGTCGTGGGCACAGTCTTACTGTGGCAATGATGAGTGTGAGGCAACCATGAGCACCGGACATAAACAAAACATCTATAGTTTTATGATCGAAATCTCGCTAAGTCTGCTTACATTTGCCTTAGCCATGGTTTTTTGCTTGCGTCTGTTCAGCACATCGGCATTGATTAATGACACAAACATGATCACCACAAAATTGAGTGAACGAATGATCAGTTACAGTGAATTATTAAGAAACGATGAGGTATTGAAACTGATTGAATCACTACCGGCAGCCGAGATTCTAAACACAAACGCAAAACAAACCATCAGTGTTTATTTTGATGCGCAAGGTGAGCCAAGTAAATCGAATAAAGTGTATATGATTTTGATCAATTCCGAAACTACTCAACTTAGCGACGGAAGTCTGACATTAAGTAGTTTGTCGCTGGTCAAGTTAAACTTAAATAGTGACATCATGAGTTGGCAGGTCAGTAGTTACCGACGGGAGACTGCACAATGAATAAACAACGGATGAGTGCTCCTATCACTTTAGGGTTACCAACATTAATGGTCGTATTCCTCGTTTTGACAATGTTTACGTTTGCGACACTATCTTATTTAAGTGCCAATGTGCAATCAAAATCAATAAAGAAAAGCAGTGAACTTTTAGCGAATTACTATGAGTTAAGTGTGGATGCCAACCTACTATTGGTCAAAATTGATACAGACTTGAATAATTTGACTAAAAATCTCCCAATTGGGACTGATTTAAAGGTTATTCTAATCAAATATGTTTCCGAGAATTCAGAAATAAAGTATAATATTGATACTAGACAGATCACATTTTTTGTATACTCAAAACCTCAGCGAATTGAAGTGAAACTACAAGTATCGACAACCAAGCAGATCAACCAATGGGAAATCATCTCCTATCGTTTACTCATTGATAACACCCAAGATTATTCACAAAATGGTATACAAGTCTGGGGAGGAAACCAGAAATGACGATTCAAGAACTTTTAAAGAAAGCATTGGACGAAAATGCATCCGACATTTTTATCATTGCCGGATGTCCAACTTCGTTCAAAATTAACAACATGCTGGTTCCGGTCAGTAATATCAATAACCGACGTGAAGATACCGAAGAGATCGTACATGCAATCTATGCGGTAAGTTCAGACCGTTCGATGGACATTCTGAATGCGAAAGGTGATGATGATTTTTCATTCTCTCTTCCGAATATTGCTCGATTCAGAGTCAATGTTTATCGTCAACGAGGTTCACTTGCAGCAGTCCTCAGAGTTGTTCGTTATGATATCCCTAACTACAAAGAGTTAGGAATTCCTGAACAAATCATGAATTTCGCCAAAACAAACAAAGGGTTAGTGATCGTCAGTGGTCCAGCCGGCAGTGGTAAGTCATCGACAATGGCTGTATTGCTTGATTACATCAATAAACACAGAAACGCTCATATTGTTACGATTGAAGATCCAATCGAGTTTCTTCACCGACATGATAAGAGTATTGTATCTCAACGAGAAATTACAACGGATACAGAATCAATGGCTTCTGCCCTCAGAGCAGCGTTGCGCCAATCTCCGGATGTGTTGTTTGTTGGGGAAATGAGAGATCTGGAAACGATCAGTTTAGCAATCACAGCTGCTGAAACCGGCCACTTGGTATTCTCGACTTTACATACATTGGGAGCCGCCAACACGGTTGATCGTATCATTGATGTATTCCCTCCGCTTCAGCAACAGCAAATGCGAGTACAGTTGGCTATGGTGCTAGAAGCGGTCATTTCGCAGCAATTACTAAAGACAGTCGATGGTAAACTCGTTCCAGCTTTTGAGGTCATGATCAACACAGCGGCAGTTCGCAATCAAATTCGTGATGGGAAAACACATCAACTTAATAATACGATCGCATCCTCATTGGATGAAGGTATGATTTCCATGGATAGCATGTTGTTGGATCTAGTCAAATCAAAAAAAATATCTGAAGCTGAAGCGATATCACATAGTTTTGATGCTAATTTATTTAAGAAAAGAGTAAAAGAATAAAGGGGATCGATAAAAATACACAAGCAGTAAAGGAGGGGAATTTTCTGGATACAACTGAACGCACGCTTACTATTTCAATGTTTGGTGAATTAACTTTTGTTTGTGATGGAAACACCATCCAACTCAATCAATCACTCGGAAAGCACTTAAAGAACTTACTTGAAATCTTAGTATATTATCGACTAAATCCTTTATCCAAAGAACAACTGATCGATTTAATGTGGAGTGACAGTCTAAACCCTAGCAGTGCACTCAAATTTTCGATTTTCCGGTTACGGCAAATTCTTGATGGTATTGAATGCTTAAAAAATATCGAACTTATCGTAACGACGAAAAACGGGTATGGATTTAATCCGAATCTATCCGTGAGTGTTGACACGGAAGAAGTGGACCGATTATGGAAACTCTCCAATGATAACAATATCACCCGTCAACAGAAGCAACTGTTATTGCAAAACATAGCGGATAAGATCAATCAACCTTTTCTTTCTTCGAGTTCCTACCAAATGTGGACGATGTCGATTCGAGAGTATTATGGAAATCTTTATAATCGAAGTGTTACGCTGCTATTGGAAGACATGGAAATCGATAAGAACTACGCAGAAATGATGCAGTTATCGCAAACCGCGATAAAGATGGATTCCTTTAACGAAAAGTTTCACTTCTATTATTTATTGGGATTAATTGAAACAAAACAATATCGAAAATCAATTGAGTATTACGAACAGTTAAACCGCCAATTCTACAAAGAGTTCAATGCGCAACTGTCACTAAAAACAAAATCACTCTATAATATGATTCTTTCACGCGAAGAGGTCAGCCAACTTAGCATGGGAGATTTAATTGATCATCTTCAAGAGAATATCGAAAACGATGGTGCCTTCTTTTGCGAGTATGAAGTTTATAAGAGAATGTATCAAATCGCTCTGCGTTCTGCTGAGCGCAACAAAGAAATGTCTTATGTAATGTTGATGGAAGCCAAATCCGAAGAAAATGACTACATCATGCAAAAATTGATGGAAAAGCTACAACATGTTATTTATGCATCGCTCAGAAAAGGAGATGTTTTCTCAAGAATGAATCCAACTCAATACATCTTACTATTACCGTGCCAAACTGAGGAAAATGCGCATATGATTGCCAGTCGTATCCAGCAGATGTTTTATAAGAAAAATGACCGTAATAGTGTTCGTCTGCATTATCATATTTCATCGTTAATTAAAAGTTGATATCACAAATTGAGTTAAGTTCCCGCAAGTCATAGCGGGCATAATATAGTAATATAAAATATCGTGTGGGTAAGAGAGAGGGAAAAGTACAAATCCTTCTCTTTTTTTATGGTATTCTGAATTAGTTTATCCGAAGTAATTTGATCGGATATCGCATAGAATATTTTAAGATACGAAATTTTTACTACCCACACGATATTTTAGAACACCTTTTATAATATCAGGTTGACTATTTCAATCGCTGTAAAAAGTAGAACAATATCATTTGTAAAACGCAATTTTATAAACATATCAAACATCTTACTTTAAACTATCTGATTCTAAAATAGCAGTTTATATTTTTTTGGCTGTGTCAATAATCTTGTGTAAACTATCCGGCTCAAACTCGGAAACAGATAGTCTCAACTCTACTTTGTAAACATGTCGTCGATCTTCGAAGTCACAGAACCAAATCCCTTATGGATTCTCATCATAAAGCGTTGG
>JBBRCP010000097.1:0-5688 GCA_038204785.1 Erysipelotrichales bacterium | reverse complement strand
AAAAAACATATGCCTGCCGCATGTGTTTTTTTATGAAATCACTGAAATAAATAATCGGTAAGGCAGAAAAAAACACATACTTTCATATGTGTTTTTATCAGATCTGGCGGAGGAAGCAGGATTTGAACCCGCGCGAGCCTTGCAACTCCTATCGGTTTTCGAAACCGACCTCTTCAACCACTTGAGTATTCCTCCAGCGGTTTTTAGTATATCAGAAATCCAGTCTTTTGTCATCACCTTGAAGTGATTTATGGATGATTGATGAAAGGTATGTGATGAATTGGTGAAATCAAGAATGTAAAAATATGAAACAGAATGTCAATTATTTTCAATAAATTTCAGTAAACATCGTAAATCTTACTGTGAAACTTACAAAAGGTGTTGACTTTACTGCTCAAAATCTATATTGTTTACTTAAGCATATTGAGTATGCTGCACAGAAAATGGAGGGAATAAAATGAAGAAAATTCTCGTTGCATTATTTACACTCGCTTTAGTTCTATCTGGCTGCAGCGGTTCAAAGGTCTTCAAGAATAGTTACAGTTACGTGTTCGCTACCGACCTACGTAATATGGACTATACAATGACCTACCGCCAATCAGACCACATCCACAATGCGAACTTCGTTGACGGATTGCAGGAAAATGATCCGCTCGGAAGCTATGTTGCTGATTTAGCAACAAAAGTTGAGCACAACGCAGATTTCAGTGTTTGGACGTACACGCTTCGTAAGGGAGTCAATTGGGTTACCAGCACGGGTGAAGTTTATGCAGAAGTTAAAGCGCAAGACTTTATCACCGCATTACAACATGCTGCTGACTTCAATTCGAACATGTTATATATTGTCGCCGGTTCTGTTAAGAATCTTGACAAATATGTAAATGGCGAAATTACTGACTTCACACAAGTGGGCATTAAGGCTACCGATGACTATACGTTAGTATACACATTGAATGGTCCTGAATCCTATTGGAATTCAAAGACTGCCTATTCTATCTTGTACCCGATCAACAAAGAGTTCCTTGAAACAAAGGGAGCTGGTTGTAAATTAGGTTCACCAGTTCCAGCAACTTGCACATTCGGCAAACCGCAACCAGATTCAATTCTGTATAACGGACCGTACGTCTTGACAAACTTCACCTCGAAGTCAGTTATTGAGTACACAGCTAATGCAAATTACTGGGATAAGAAAAATGTATTTATTCCTACTGTTAAGTTAGTTTATTATGACGGAACAGATCCGGATAGCCTACTGCGTGCATTCACAGATGGCAATTATTCCGCAGCACGTATTTACACCACAAACCAAGCTTCTTATGAAGCGGCTAAAGTTAAATACAAAGACAACATCTATACATCATTAACGGGTGGTACAACGTTCAACATGACGTTCAATATTGCTCGTACTGCGTATAATTTAACTAAGAAAACAACTGACAAACAGAAGACCGATACAGCGAAGGCGATTCTGAATAAGAACTTCCGTTTAGCTTTATTGTTCGGCTTCGACCGTGTAACATACATGGCACAAGCTGTTGGTTCTGATTTAGCTAAAGTTGGACTACGTAATGCATTGACTCCTCCTACATTCGTTAATGTTGACGGTAAGAATTATGGTTTAGCTGTTTCAGCAGAGTTGACAAAACTTGATGCTGCAACATTCCCAGCCGGATTTAACTTAACTGATGGCCAAGATCCTTACTACAATCCGACGACAGCTGCAGCCTTCATGGCGAAAGCAGTTACCGAATTGACAGCTCAAGGCGTCACATTCCCGATCGTTCTTGATATTCCTGAAGACAGTACAAATACTGTTGGTATCAACCAAGGTCAATCTTTGAAGAATTCCATCGAGAAATCACTTGGAGTAAACAACGTAATGATCGCCGTCAACATCACTGATGAAGACACCTACTTGAACGCTACCTATTATGCAGGTTCAGGCGAAGACAGTGATTTCGATATCTCGACCGCTTCTGGTTGGGGTCCTGACTATGTTGATCCTAAGAGTTACTTGGATATCTATGATCCAGTAAACGGTGATATGCTATCTTCAACTGGTTTAAACCCAGTGAAAAACGCTACACCGGTCATGATCGCAAATACTAAAGCTGTTGGTTTGGATGCATATCAAGCATTAATCGATACGGCTGACATGTCAACAACCGATGTCAATGCTCGTTACGCGTTATATGCTAAAGCAGATGCTTGGTTAATTGCCAACGCATTTACAATCCCTATTAATGCTGATGGTGGTACACCTACAGTTTCGAAAGTAGTACCGTTCACCGCTCCTTATGGATGGGCTGGAATCGCTTCGTACAAATTCAAATACATGCAAGTATCTGATAAGATCGTAACTGTTGCTGATCGCGATGTTGCGTTCGCTTCTTGGACGAAAAAGAGAGCTGCACTAACAACGAAGTAATATTCGGTTAAAGTCTTAAGCCTAATTTAAGGGATTAGGATCACTTCCTAATCCCTTTTGTTTCTATATACAAGGAAGGAGACGATTTATGAAAAAGTATATCTTGATGCGAACACTACGTTCGATTTTTTCCGTTTTTGCGGTTGTTACTATCGCTTTCATCATGGTCTATACACTTGTCCCGCGAGATCGGGCATTTAAGAATGACCCTATGATTACAAAGCTTGGTGGAAATCCTGATGGTCTACAAAATTATAAGTTGAGTGTTTGGGAAAAGTTGGGGTATTTAGATCTGCAGGAACAAAAGAATATGTGTTCTGCAAAGTATTCTGATGCGACCGAATATACAAGATGTATGGTTCCCAACTCATACGAAATCAAAACATTAGCGGATAAATATATGATTGATGGATATGTCGTCGGCTATTATCCGAAATCCGGGCTCGCTTACGCGACAAAAGACGTTCCGATTTTCGAAAGAACTTTAAAATGGTATTCTCATCTGATTACGATTGACCATCCTTGGGCTGTTACTGATGCCAGTAACACAAATCTGAAACGGAGTATTTATCTTGGAACGGATCTCAGTGGGATTCCTGCAGTCAAATGCTCAGGCTGTGCCAATCAATATCTGTTCTATCTAGATGGGAGTTTCCCGTTTATACATAGTAACCTTATCTCATTTAACATGGGACTTTCATATCCTGATTTTAATGGGATTCCTGTATTAAACGTTATTTCGGATGGACAGGGTACTTATGTAAGTAAAGAAGTCAAGTTCGCAACCGGAAGTACGCAAAATTCCCCGATCAATGAACATAAATGTGCATATAAACCGTCCTCAAGTTTAGATCGTCTCGATAAGATGAAGTTTGTCGATAACTATGCTGACTGCGGTTATTATAAAAAAGATCCTTCCATGATTTCCTTATCGTTTATTATTGGTATTGCTGCCTTGTTCTTATCATATGCCATCGGTTTACCATTAGGTATCGTCATGGCAAGTAACAAGGGTAAGCTGCTTGATAAAGTCGGTTTAGCTTTCGTGACGTTCATGATTTCTATCCCGAGTTTGGCCTTCATCTATTTCCTTCGTTATGCTAACTCACTTGTGCTGAAATTGCCGGATAAGTTCCCGACATTTGGATCAAGTAATGCACTTTCATACTTATCACCCATCCTAATTCTTGGTATTTTGAGTATTTCAGGGTTGATCATCTGGGTTCGTCGTTATATGATTGACCAAAGTTCAGCAGATTACGTAAAATTCGCTAGAGCCAAGGGTCTGTCTCAACAAGAGATATTCTTGAAACACATTCTTCGTAATGCGATCATTCCGATTGCACAGGGTCTACCTGCAGCAATCATCGCTACTATCGGCGGTGCTGTTATGACGGAAACAATCTTCTCTGCTCCAGGTATGGGCAAAATGTTACCGGATGCTGTCAATAGTTTCAATAATCCGATGATCATTGCCTTGACATTTATCTTTACGGTTCTTTCAATCTTCTCAGTTTTCGCGGGTGATGTTTTAATTACCTTTATCGATCCGCGTATTAGCCTAGCCAATAAAGGAGGTCGTAAGTAATGAATGATGATAAATTCACCTTTGTGAAGCTTGACGAGATGGCTTCAGAAAAGATCATTGCTCCGCAATATTCTTATTGGAAATCAGTCTTCAGAAAATTCTTTAGTAGTAAAGTTACGCTTGTAATGTTGATTATTGCAGTTATTGTCGTTGCATTTGCTATGATTCAACCGTTATTTTCAAATTATTCGCCAAGTAACACACCTAATATTAATGATTTTACATTAAGATTCAATTCGCCTACATGGAAGCTTCCATTTGGGACCGATCCTGTCGGTAACTCGTTATTCGACCGCGTTTGGGCGGGTACTAGAAACAGTCTTCTGATTGCTTTTATTGCTACAACGATTACGACCGTTCTTGGAGTAGCTGTCGGTGCGTTCTGGGGTTATTCGAAAAAGATCGATCGATTCATGATTGAAATTTACAACATCATCGCAAACGTTCCATTTCAATTATTGATTATCATTATTATGTATGTCATTGGTAAAGGATTCTGGCAACTGATATTCGCATTATCTGTGACTAGTTGGTTGGGAACTGCATTCTTTATACGTGTACAAGTTATGATCATCCGCGATCGTGAGCATAATCTCGCTTCGCGTTGTTTAGGAACTCCGACGACGCGTATGATATCGCGAAATATACTTCCTTATCTTATCTCGGTAATCGTTACGTTAATATCGCGTGATATTCCAAGCTTCATATCATTTGAAGTATTCCTTTCTTACCTCGGAATCGGACTTACGCAGGAAACGCCTTCTTTAGGACGTACGATTGCGGAATTCAATAACTTCATGACCGGCTATCCTTATTTATTTTGGTTGCCTGTAATAGTTTTGGCAATCGTTACTGTATCGTTGTACGTGGTAGGGCAATCGTTAGCGGATGCCTCAGATCCTCGTACACACAACTAGGAGGCTGACATTATGGAAAAAAATATTATTCTTTCGGCACGTGATATCGTCGTTCAGTTCCGAGTTCGTACGCGTGTTCTAACAGCGATTCGCAATGTTTCACTTGAACTCTATGAAGGAGAAACGCTTGCTATCGTCGGAGAATCAGGCTCGGGTAAATCGGTATTGACTAAAACCTTTACCGGCATGTTAGAGGATAACGGGAATGTCGCGAGTGGTAAGATTATTTTCGAGAATCGCGACTTGCTTGAAATTAAGAATAATCGTGAATGGGAATCCATACGTGGTGCTAAAATTGCTACCGTGTTCCAAGATCCGATGACGTCATTGAATCCGATACGTACAATAGGATCACAGATTACCGAAGTTATTATCAAGCATCAGAAAAAGAATAAAAACGAAGCACGTGAAATGGCAATTGAGCTAATGAATCGTGTTGGTATTGGTGATGCAGCAAAACGTTTTGATGAATATCCGTTCCAATACTCAGGAGGCATGAGACAACGTATCGTAATTGCGATTGCGTTGGCTTGTCGTCCAAAAATACTGATCTGCGATGAACCGACAACAGCATTGGACGTTACAATCCAGGCTCAAATCATTGAGTTGATCAAAGATCTTCAAAAGGAATTTGGATTTACAACTGTTTATATTACCCATGACTTAGGCGTCGTTGCTTCAGTTGCGGATAAAGTGGCTGTTATGTATGGCGGGCAGATCGTTGAGTATGGTACGGTTGAAGAAATTTTCTATAA
>JBBRCP010000096.1:0-5706 GCA_038204785.1 Erysipelotrichales bacterium | reverse complement strand
ATCAGGAAAAACTGATGGTATTCCTTCAGAAAACAAAAGACTCCATTGTATCATTGACCAACCGAAGTGTGAAAATGCAGAATCTGTTGACTATATAAGGATTTCAGAATCATTAGGTCCTTATCTACAGAATTACACCTTATACATCAAATTTTTAAAACATATGTCCGAATTATTACACAAAAAGTAATTTACTAGCATAATTTCTGTGCCTATTTTATGATAGTTAAGATTATTTGAAACCAAATAAAAAAAGGTGGAATTTCACCTTTTTACTTAATATTGAGATAGACCATCAGCATTCTGTCTTTTCCTTGGATGTCCTTATAACAATTTACTTTGGCTTCCGGAAAAGATTGTTTCGCTAATTTCGTGAGTGCTTCTTTTTGATTCCAACCCATCTCAAAAGCGATCATCGAAGTCGGATTGAGTATTTCAGAAGCCTGTGTCAAGACCGTTCGATAATATTTAAGTCCATCTTCACCACCGAACAGCGCAATATGCGGTTCGAAGTCTTTAACGCTGATTTCAACGTTTTCATTTTGCGGAATATAGGGTGGATTGCATACCAGGATATCGATCTTGATTGCGGCATCTTTGATGGGTTGAAGCATATCACCTACCATGAAGGTTATCTCGGCATCGTTGATCTTGGCGTTATGGATGGCTTGTTGGATCGCTGTTTCACTGATGTCGGTAGCGATCATGCGAAGTCTTGGTTCTTCTTGTTTTAGCGAGATTGCGATCGCACCACTACCGGTTCCGATATCGGCCCCTTGAAGTGTTTTCGCATCCGGAAAGTATTCGTCAATATCTGCTAATACGTTCGCAACTAATTCTTCCGTTTCAGGACGTGGAATCAATACGGATTCGTTGACATCGAATGGACGTCCGTAGAAATATTGAACACCGACGACATATGCATAGGGTTCTTGTGTACATAAGCGTTTCAGTTTCGCGAGAAACTCGGTTTCGGTCGCAAGATCGCATTCTTTTCCCATTTCCATGTATAGATTGCGTTCATGACGGGAAAGTATTTCATTCATCAAGAGTTTTGCGTAGGATTCAGGTACATCGACCTTTGAAAGTTTTTGTTCGGCGTGGCGAAGTAGATTTCGGATGATCATTCTTCACCCGCCATTTTACTGCGTTGTTCCTCTGCCAGTAATGCTTCTATTACATCCTCGAGTTTACCTTCCATGATGCGATCCAACTGATTCAGTGTCAATCCGATCCGATGATCACTGACACGGTTTTGCGGATAGTTATACGTACGGATCTTCTCTGAACGATCTCCGGTACCGATCTTACTACGACGTTCAACACCTTTTTCTTCATCGATACGACGTTGCAATTCTTCATAAACACGAGCTCTGATCAAACGTAAAGCTGTTGCTTTATTTTCGTGTTGCGAACGACCTTCTTGACAGTTGACCGAAATACCGGTCGGTGTATGAACGATACGAACAGCCGAATCCGTCTTATTAACATGCTGACCGCCTGCTCCGCTGGCACGGTGTGTTTCAAAGGTAAGATCCGCCGGATTGATTTCGATATCGGCTTCTTCAGCTTCCGGAAGAACTAATACAGTCGCTGTGGATGTATGGATACGCCCTTGTGTTTCGGTTTTCGGAACCCGTTGAACACGATGAGCCCCGGATTCGAATTTAAGATGTTTATATACTTGATCCCCCTTGATCAGAAATGAGATCAAAGAATAACCGCCCGCTTCGGAGTCGATAACTTCCATAATTTCAGTACGCCAACCTTGGATTTCGGCGTAACGAGTATACATACGATATAGATCCCCTGCGAACAAGTTTCCTTCATCCCCACCGGCTGCACCGCGAATTTCTACGATCGCATTGTGTTCGTCGTTAGGATCCTTCGGTATCAATAAGATATGTAATTTCTCAACGTAATTATCACGTTGCGGAATCAGTTCTTCCAGTTCCATCGCTGCCATTTCTTTGAGTTCTTGATCATTTTCTTTGGCTAGATCTTCTGCTTGTTCGATATGCGAAAGGATCTGCTTTAATTGCAGATAAGTTTCAACTGTTTGACGCAGAGTTGCCTGTTCCTTTGAAAGTCGTGTATATTCTTTGGGATTGGATACAACTTCAGGACTGATCAGTTGATCATTGATCTCGTTGTAACGTGCCAGCATCCCTTCTAATCGTTGTAACATAATATCCATCATGTAATCTCCTTTTGAGTTGATCTCTGATAATCACTTTTGATTATAAACAATAAGCTCAGTGAATCTTCACTGAGTCATATGACAACCCACATGGCTGTTATCTCAGCATGTTGATAAAGGTTAAGTATCGTAGATTTCAGGGAACGTTCAGCGAACAAGTCCCGGTTTATCTTTGATCTCGTGACAATGCCTGCAACGAGCTTCATAACTTTCGGAGGCTCCGACAAGTATGATCGGATCATTATAAGCAGCCGGTTTACCATTCACCAATCGTTGCGTACGTGTCGCCGGGGCACCGCATACGGTACATACCGCTGTCAGTTTCGTAACGAATTCTGCGGTTGTGACAAGTTCCGGCATCACTCCGAACGGTTCGGCACGGAAATCCGTATCCAGACCCGCCACCATAACGCGTTTCCCTTGTTTTGCCAACATGTCGCAAACAGCGATGATATTTCGGTCAAAGAATTGTACTTCATCAATAGCGATGACATCTGTATCTTCCCGAATGAAATCTAAAATCGATATGGCATCTGGTACAACGATGCTTTCCACCGAACTTCCGCCGTGTGAAACAACTAATGTTTCACTATAACGGTTGTCGATGGCAGGTTTAAAAACCAAGACATTTTTCTTCGCAAATTCCAACACTTTAATGCGTCGGATCAATTCTTCGGTCTTACCGGCGAACATGCATCCCGATATGACTTCAATATAACCTGGACGATAGAGTTGATACATCATATTTCCACCTCGTGCTGTTTCCCTTCCTATTTTATCATAGTTAGCTCTCTCATTGAGCGCTAACTTCATGACAATTCTTTTTAAACACCGTCACACACAGAAAAAAGGGAGCAGTTTTTCCTGTTCCCTTTTCGCGTGCTTGATTAAGATTCTTGTTCTTGATTTTCCGATTCAATTCCGTATTTACGATTAAACTTCTCGATACGACCTTGAGCCGCAGCGAAACGTTGACGTCCGGTATAGAATGGGTGGCAATTAGAGCAGGTATCGATACGGATCGCTTTTAAGACTGATCCACTGTCGAATTCAGCACCGCAAGTGGTGCAAGTAACTTTAACTTGATTGTAAACTGGATGTATTCCTTTTTTCATGGTTGTTCTCCTTCTGCCTTGAATATCATGCGTATTCAAAGTAAGTGCGAAGTAAGTTTATCACACTTATTTATCTTTGGCAATACTTTTAGTCCAGGTGCAATTTAACATGCTCAGGACCGAATTTTCCCCATTTACGCAAGAAGTGCGCAAAGAATAACGTTAGTAGTGCAGGCAAGATAAAATGCAGCAAAACAATCTTCACTAAGACCATCGGTGTAAAGCCCATCGTCTGTAAAGTCGTGATCTGTCCGACTAAGCCGCTCGTTCCCATACCGGCTCCATAAGCGATATTTTCCATACGGAAAACCGTGGCTGAAAGAGCTCCGGTAATTGCAGAAGCTAATGTCGGCGGAAGTAAGATCCATGGATTTCGCATTATGTTCGGTAACTGGAGTTTACTGGTACCCAGTCCTTGTGCGATAAGCCCACCAAATCCGTTTTCCTTATAACTCATAACAGCGAAGCTAATCATCGATGTAGCGCAACCGGCAGTTGCAGCACCTGCTGCCAGCCCACTGAGATTCAACATGATCGCCAGTGCGGCACTGGAGATCGGTGATGATAAAGCGAGTCCAACCGAGATTGAAACAATCATCCCGGCAAATAACGGTTGCAGTTCGGTAGCGTTGATGATAAACACTCCGAACCCCTTCATCAACGCACTGATCACCGGTGAAACAGTAAGGGATACCAGATAGCCGGCCGTCAGTGTCACCATCGGCGTCAGAATGATATCCAAGGGTGTCTCTTTCGAGATCAGTTTACCCACCTCACAACCGATCAGCGCGGCTGCAAAGGCTCCGGCCGGACCGCCGGAGATGGCTCCCATTGATCCGGTAACAGCACTTGACAACATAATAAGCGGTGAAGCTTGGAGTTTGAACGCAACAGCTACCCCAATCGCAGCTCCCATGTATTGCATGGATAACGTCCCAAGTGTGATCAAATGGGTTGAAATCGCATTTTCACCTAACCAAAGGGCTGATTGTTGACCCGCTGTCTTGATGATCAAGCCCACGATCAACGTCGCAAAAAGACCCAGTGCCATACCGGATAAAGCATCAAACACATATCTTTGAACACTGATGATTACACCTTTTCGTTTCAGAAATTGATTCATCGTTACTCCTTATATCTGAAAAGAATCCGGGTAGGGATTCTTTATTCGACAGTTTCGCGCCAGATAACAGCGCCTAAATCTTTGAGTTTTCCATCTAAATTATCATAACCGCGATCGATATGATAGACATCGTGGATCTCAGTGACCCCCTCTGCGATAAGTCCTGCGATCACCAAACTAGCTCCGCAACGTAGATCTGTCGCTGTTACACGGTCACCATACAACTTTGTGGGTCCTTTGATGATTGAACTGGCCGGGATAACACTAATATCGGCTCCCATTCGTTGGAGTTCGTGACAGTGTTTGAAACGCTCTACATAGATGGTTTCCTTAACGATCGATTCACCTTTAGCTTGTGTCAACAAGGGTGTAAGTGGTTGTTGCAGATCTGTCGCAAAGCCCGGATAGGGAAGTGTCTGGATATCGACACCGTTAAGTTTATCAGAATGATAGATCGTCACACGATCTACTTCGACATTCATCTTGACACCCATTTCATGTAATTTCGATAAGAGTGACTCAAGATGTTGAGGAATGATATTTTCAACAGTCATCTCTTCAGCAGCTGCTGCTGCCATGATAATAAATGTTCCGGCTTCGATACGATCAGGAATGATTTCGTGAAAACAACCCGTCAATTCAGTGACTCCATCAATCGTAATGACGTTGGTACCGGCACCACGGATATGTGCACCCATTTTATTCAACATGGTGACGACATCGATGATTTCCGGTTCTTTCGCCGCATTCTCAATCGATGTACGTCCTTCCGCAAAGACAGCTGCCATCATGATATTGATGGTGGCACCGACAGAGGCGATATCCAGGAAGATCTTCGCTCCTACCAACTTTTCGGCATGGATGTGATAACTACCTTGTACGTATTCGACTGTTGCTCCTAACGCTTCAAAACCTTTTAGGTGAAGATCGATCGGCCGTGGTCCTAAATAACATCCGCCCGGCATTTTCATTTTAACAGTTTTGTATTTACCTAAAAGAGCTCCCATAAAATAGTACGACGCACGTAATTTCGTGACCGCCGGGTGTTCCAGCGGAATATTGATCATCTCGGTTGGATCGATAATAATATGATCCGGAGATTTTTGGATGACATTAACATTCAAATGCCGTAGTAAAACAGCCAGGGAATCTACATCGGAAATATCAGGTACACCGCAAATGGTGACCGGACCGTTAGACGCTAGGATCGCCGCGGGTATTAATGCGACAGTCGCGTTCTTGGAACCGCTGATATGAACGCTGCCTTT
>JBBRCP010000095.1:0-5726 GCA_038204785.1 Erysipelotrichales bacterium | reverse complement strand
GATCAAAAGAAAATCGTTAACTTTAACATCTTCGAACATTTCCGGTGAAGATACATGGAAACGTTCATTGTTTCCCAGAACTTCTTCTTGAACAACATTGACTAGATCACCTTTTTTAAAATTCAAAACACCGTTTTCCATGTCGCCGCAACGAATTTCAGGTCCTTTGGTATCCAACATGATACCCAAGTTATAACCTGTACGTTCGCAGACATTACGAACCATGCGGATACGAGCTCCGTGGGTCAAATGGTCGCCGTGTGAAAAGTTTAAACGAACGATGTTCATACCGGCATTGGCTAGTTTTTCAATCATTTCTTCCGTTTCACTGGCAGGTCCTAGTGTGCATATAATTTTCGTTTTTCTGATTTTGTTCATAAATCCTCCTTGTTAAACCAAACGTGAATGCAAATCGAATAAACCTTTTCGAGAAGGTTTCTGCATGCGCAGCGCTTCATCAATTTCAATCGCAACTATTTTATTTCCAATCATACCGACACAATGTCCGCCGATACCTTCTGCTAATAATTCTACCGCTTTATCCCCCATACGAGTGGCTAATACACGATCGTAAGCGGTGGGTGATCCACCTCTTTGAATATGGCCCAATACCGTTGAGCGACCGGAAAAACTCGTCGCATCGGTGATTTTTTGAGCCAAGAGTTCGACATCCGTGATTTTCTCACTGATGACGACAATGGAGTGGTTCTTTTTCTTCGTCTTATCTAAATACCGTAATTTCTCCAATACTTCGACTTCATCATAACCGGTCTCCGGTGTAATGATGATCTCGGCACCACAGCTAATTCCTGAATACAAAGCAAGATCTCCGCAACGATTACCCATTACTTCAACCACCGAACAACGATGATGAGAACTGCTGGTATCTCGAAGTTTATCAATGCATTGAATCACCGTATTCAGTGCCGTATCAAAGCCAATCGTATATTCTGTTGATGAAATATCGTTATCGATTGTTCCCGGAAGTCCGATACAGTTTATACCCATTCTTGTTAGGGCAAGTGCTCCTCGATATGATCCGTCTCCGCCGATGACGACCACGGCTTCAACTCCGAATTTCACTAAATTTTCGATGGCAACTTTACGAATCGCTTCATCTTTAAATTCCGGCAATCGGGCTGATCCGATGATGGTTCCACCACGGATCATAATGTCACTGACTGATTTTGTGTTCATCAGTTCCATATGTCCTTCATACATGCCTTTGAATCCGTCATATATTCCAACCACTTCAATTCCACGTGAAATTGCCGAACGAACAACTGCTCGTATCGCGGCATTCATTCCCGGTGAATCTCCGCCGGAAGTTAAAACACCGATTCGTTGAACCATAATCAGTCCTCCTATGTCCGTTGAAATCATACCATTTTATGCTTGTTTTGTATAACGAAATTACTCTTTACGACGGTTTTTACCGCTGATTAGCAGTGGTTTTGTCAAGGTTTCGATGCGTTCCATAATTCGTACCGCTTTCATTTCTTCTTTGTCTTGTCGCTGATTATACATGAAATGATTTTTTAAACTGGAAAAATCATCATTGCTGGTAAACCAAGTCGCTCTTTTCTCTTCCATTCGAGTGTTGAGAATCGGAAATAACAACTCATCGCGTGTCCATGAAGTTACCGACTCAGCACCGATATCGTCTAACACTAAGAAATAAACATTTTTTAAATGAGCTAACTGTTGGTCAATGAATTCTGAGTCATCGAAACTGTTTTTCATTCGTTGAACAAAACTAGGGTAATGTACAAACGCTGCTGATTTTCCTTTTTTTGCGAAAAAATTAGAAACACAGGCTGCTAAATGCGTTTTGCCGACACCCGGATGGCCAAATAGATAAAAGCCGGTATCTGCTGGTGTTTCAACCCATTCAATGATTTTATGGAGCGAATCCAGATATGCCCCCTTTTCTTCTTCTAAATTCAGATCCGTAAGCGAAACTTTACTCATCGGAGTACTCAAATCATTGATTCGATAAGAACTCAAATGTTCCTGTGATTGTTTCTCTTCGAGTTTATACGCACAGAAAGCCACCACATTTTGAATGATGGGTGTGATTTGCAGATCTAAGATAACACCCGTTTCAGGTTGTCGGCAAAAAGCCAACCCGTTACAGCCATCACAAAGACTCACGGTTTGAAGCCAATCAGAAAATTTTTGGACATGATTGAGAAAATAAGTATCACTGACGTTATATTTTTTTATAAACGCTTGGATTCTCGGGCTCTGTTTCAATTGATCGGCTAAAAGCCGGCGTTCAATCAATTGTTCTGGCGTGAAATTGATACCGAAGTTAATTTTTTCCATCTTTGTCACCTAATTTCTTGATACGTTGAAGTAATTCTGTTCGATCGGCAGTCTGTTTTTGCGGCGTTTCGGCTTGATTATATGTAGGCAAAACATCGGTTCTGTTTTTTGAATTCGACCCTTTTTTTGATGATTTCACATTCAATACTTCAGCTTTTGCAGCTTCAACGGTTGTAATATTCAACCGAACCCAGGTCGAAGCAATCTTCTCGACATAAGCTTTCGACAGGCGCATATTGTTTTGATTCAATACATGTTCGATCAAAACATTGACGACGGTCGGTTGTAATCTAAGTTCACTGACCAATCGGCTGAGTAAACGTTTATCAACATCTGCCGGTTCAACACCATTTTGGAGTTGTTTCAAAAACAACACACAAGGCCATTGATAACGATCTTCCGGTAGTTTTATTTCGATTGGATCTTCTTTGGTTACACGTCTTCGCAGCATATCAAGATCAACGATATTTTTGTTGTAGTTTACACATTTACCGACCAATCGTATCATTTGATCTTCGCTGATCCCATAGACTGTTCCCAACTCTTCGATTGTTCGAATCGCAGTGGATGTTCGCAATTCCAAAGGAAATATGAGTGTCGAACAGTTTCTGAGAAAACGTTTTGTATCGAATGAAAGATCGATCAAACGGCTCTCTTCGGCAAGTGGACGTTGTTTCGTATAAGCTTGTTCATATTGATTGTCCCACTCAAGTAAGTTGCTCTTACTGAAAGCAGCACTAATTTCCGAAAAATCACTCTTATCAAACGTTTTCGGTAAATAACGTTGTTTGATCGCTTCAAATTCTGCTTGTCCGGCTTTTTTATAGAAAGCTCGGCCCAGTACTTCATGACTTAGAAACTCTTTAATGGTCAAAGGTGTTTCCAGTACATAGATGAATTCTTGTAAGTCACTCGACTCTCTGACATATTTTTGGACCAGTGATACCTGTTCAAGATGTTCAAATGCACGTTGTAATTCTTGGATATTCATATCTAAGATCAAACACAAGTGTTGATGAGTCTCTGTAGTGTTTCCAACCATGCTTTCAGCATGAAGCAAACAGAAAAGACCGATTGACGCGGGTTTGCATAAACAACAGTATCCACTCCATAAACTGCTTAAATCACTCACAGAAAGCGGTTTTGCGGCTTCCAGTCGATAGGTATCTTTTGCTTTTAACTCCATGATTTCACCTTCTTGCTTACTTCAGTAGTTTGTTTAAATAACGATCTATTTCGATTGTGAAATCGCTTAGATCTGAATTATTGAAAATTACATCATCGGCTAAGTTTATTTTATCTTGAATATCCATCTGATTGTTCCAACGTCGTTCAGCTTGTTCATAACTGAAATTTCTATTTTTTATCAACCGCTCGATCGCAATGTGTTTTTCAGCGATCACAACGACACTCTTATCAAAGTTGGATTGACTATGGGTCTCGAAGAGTAATGGAACTTCAGTGAAAACTATTTCTTCGGATGCATGTTTTTGATAAACTTTTTCGACTTCTTCCCATATACGCGGATGCATCATGTTTTCCAATTTTTCTTTTTCCTCACGATGGAGAAAAATTCGGTCTGCCAGTAAATCACGGCGAATATTCCCTTGATCATCCGTTATTTTATCACCATAAAGATCAATAATCATACCATAAACAGCTTGCCCTTTTTCTAACAGTTGGCCAGCGATTTCGTCTGTATCGATCACTGTATACCCCATACTTCTTAAGATTCTTCCCATAACAGATTTTCCGGAGCCAATGCTACCGGTAATGGCAACGCGCATATTACCTCACTTTCTGACATTTCGGACAGTAGACAGTGCCACGTTGTCCGACACGTATTTTTCTCATCTTTTGCCCGCAACGATCACAAGGACAACCACCTTTTCCATAGGCATGAAGTTCCATTTGGAAACGTCCACTGACTCCCAACGAAGATGTGTATGTTCGGATCGTACTACCTCCCGAAGCAATCGCTTCAGTCAGTATTCGTATTGTTTCAGTTCGAATTTCTTCCCATTTCTTTAACGAGATGCGGTTGACCGGTTGATTGGGTGAGCATTGTACAGCATAGCAGATCTCATCCGCATAAATATTTCCGATTCCGGTGATCGTGGTTTGGTCCAAAAGGAAACTTTTAAGTACTTGTCTTTTTCGGCGCGTCGCTTGATGTAGGTAATGCGCTGTACAGTCAGGATCGAAAGGTTCTTTTCCAAGTGTTCGAAGTACATAAAACGATTCTGTGGGAGAATAGTAGTAAAATCGGCCGAATTTGCGGGTATCGTTATAATCCAAACGAACTCCATTATCAAGTGTAATCAAAACATGCGTATGTTTGTTGATCTCGCTGTCGATCGAATTGAGGAAAAAACGCCCTTCCATGCGAAGATGAACGATGATCGTTCCAGTATCTAGATGAATCAGAATGTATTTTCCGCGTCGATCTAAACTTATAATTTTTCGATTGATGATCTTTGATTTAAATTGATCACAATCGATATTGCCAATTGTTTTTGGCCATCGGATATCCACAGCTATAATAATCCTATTCGTGATTTGTAAACGCAACGCATCAACGACGGTTTGTACTTCAGGCAGTTCAGGCATGATTGATCTCTACTTAGCTTCATACCAGGAAGGACCATAGGCATCCGATACTTCCAAAGGTACTTTCAAACTAACCACATTTTCCATTTCAAACTTCACTAATTTACGGACAATATCAAGTTCTTCCTTTGGAATGTTGAACACAAGTTCATCATGGACTTGAAGAATCATTCTCGCTTTTAATTGCTGTTTTTTGATTTCCCGTTGGATATTGATCATCGCTATTTTAATCAGATCAGCCGCCGAGCCTTGGATAGGAGCGTTCATCGCAGCCCGTTTAGCGAACTCGCGCATCTGATAACTACGATCAAAGATTTCAGGAATCTCACGACGTCGGTTAAACATCGTGCTGACATAGCCATTTAGTTGACAAAAAACAACTGTTTCATCCATGAATCGTTGAATTCCTTGATAAGTGTCTAGGTATTTTTCAATAAACTTCTTAGCTGTATCACGGCTGACATTGATTTGTTGAGCCAACCCAAAATCGGAAATTCCATATACAATTCCGAAATTGACTGCTTTAGCCTGACGACGCATGGCTGATGTGATCTCATCTTTGGAGACTCCGAAAACATCCATCGCTGTTTTTGTATGAATATCAAAACCTTCTTTAAATGCTTGAATCATCGCTTTTTCATCCGCCATATGAGCTAAAATACGAAGTTCGATCTGGGAGTAATCACACGAAAACAGGACGCATCCTTCATCCGCAACGAAAGCCTTGCGAACTTCACGTGTTTCTTCATTACGAACGGAAATATTCTGTAAATTCGGATCACTGGAAG
>JBBRCP010000094.1:0-5845 GCA_038204785.1 Erysipelotrichales bacterium | reverse complement strand
AGTAGAATTAGATTCCGTGTTGGGATATCAGCGCTACGGGCGCGAAGGTGAAAGCACGGAGAATTGTCGAAACGGAAGTTATCGACGTTATTTCGATACCGAATATGGACCTGTTGAACTGAATGTTGAATGGAAAGAATTCGTGACTCAGGTTGGGAATCTCTTGAAAGGGAGGGAGCAATGATGATAATGGTAGAATATTTAATGCAGATCGAATTCGCTAGTTATATGAAACAGCGTCTAGGACAACGTTGTTTCGATGAAGGTCTTGTCAATTGGAGAGATTTCATTTCTGTGAACGGTAATTCAACGGATGGGATGGATAAACAATGAACCAAAATGAATATTTGAATCAAGTCGAAATTGCACTCGACAATATCGATTCAGCTACCCGTGAGGAAATATTGGATGATTTCAAACGTCATTTCGACATCGGTCTCAAACAGGGTAAGAGCGAGGAAGAAATCAGTACTTCTCTAGGTGATGTTTCACAGTTTGATGATCTTGAAGACTTACCTAAAGTGAAGATAGAAATCAAACCTGAACACATCATAACGCCAGTAACAGGGGATGTACAAGGAACCATTACAATCGATTCCGGATTCGCAGATGTTACTATCACGCCATCGTTGGATGCGCAGCATCATGTTTACCTCATCAAAGATGGAGTTCTAAACCTTGATGAAATTGAACATTTGATGATTGATACAGTCAGTGGAGATTACCAAATTCGTTTGAAAACCCAAGTAAGTGGTGTCAAACTTGATTTCAGCGGAATTAGCGGCGAGTGCGATTATAATATACTGGATCATAAAGGTAGAGTCGAAGGTCGTCAAGGCAAAGAGATGTTTGGTGATGGTAAAGTAATGAATGATCTAAGATGTGTTAGTGGTGATTTCTCGATCGAAGACTAAAAAATAGAAGGAACGATATCCCATCTATGAGACACGAACGAATAATCGTGAATCATCAATGGGATTTTTTATGCATATGGAAAATTAAAAAAGGGGTATTCCTTTCATTTCGGAATAACCCATTTAGTCGACAGTAAGAAATAGTAAGATCATGCTTATTATTTATAGACAGTCAAATCAAACTGATTTCGTTCACCTGGATAGATGGCAACTGAGACTTCCAGTACCCGTTCATTTTGATCACTTGCGACCGTCTCAACGTGATGGACAGCTGTGTTTTTTGCGACTTCCAATAGTTTCGCTGAAGCATCATCGATGATCTGTGCATCGACAACACGATGGGCAAAACTGACATACACTTTATAGTGTTTTTCAAACACATCATAGAGTGATTCATTTTCCAAATCAATCGTTTCTAGTTTGGGGAAAATATTCAACGGTAGATAGGTATCCACAATAACTAAGGGAATCTTATCACCATAACGTAAACGCTTTAGGTGAAGAACCGATTGTGATGGATCCAGTTTTAATAATTCATAGATTTTTTTATCAAATGGGATTTTTTCTTTAATGAGAACTTTAGTAGCAGGAGTCAATCCGGATCGAACCATCTCAGAATTAAAATTTGATAAGTCATAGAAAAAGTTGCTGCGAATCTCTTTGTCTTTTACAAATGTTCCTTTTCCTTTATAGCGTGCGATGATTCCCTCGGAAATGAGTTCGGAATACGCTTGGCGGATAACCGGACGCGAGATACTAAAGGCGGTACAGAGTTCTTCTTCGGTTGGGATTTTATCATTGGGTTGTAAGATCCCATCAGCGATCGCGCGTTTGATACTATCTTTCAATTGTGAGTATAAGGGAGCTGAACTGAATTTATTGATACTTATATAGTTCATCGTTGTTTCTCCTAGTCCTTATCCCGACGGATGACGATATCAAATTGATTTCGATCTCCGGGAAAAGAAGCGATGGAATACTCCATCAATTTATTTTCAGCATCATACGTGAAAGTTTGAACACGATGAACAGCTGATTTCTTCTTCACATCGAGAAGCACAGCATCAATATCACTGACGACCTGCGCATTGAATGTGTTATAGGCTTTTGCGACCGGTAAATGATAATCTCTTTCAAACACACTATAAAGAGAATTGACAGCGAAATCATATTTTTCGAGTCCCGGAAACAACAACAGTGAAATATAAGTGTCTTCTAAATAAATAGGGACATCATTTCCGTATCGGATACGTTTGAAATGAAGACACTGAGTTCCCTCGATCAAGGCTAGTAAAGGAAAAATATAAGGTTCGGAAGTAAGTATCTCAACATTTATAACTTTTGTCCGCGGAGCGATTCCTTTTCGTTCCATTTCTCCGGTAAAATTCGATAACTCATTGAAAAAGTTACGTCTAACGAAATTTTTGATAACAAATGTGCCTTTGCCTTTCATTCGAACGATTGCTCCTTGAGCAATCAGATCGGCATACGCCTGGCGTACAACCGGACGCGATACATTAAAGGTTTTACAAAGTTCTTCTTCCGTCGGAAGTTTATCCTTATCTTTTAGTATTCCATCATCAATAGCTTTTTTGATACTCTCTTTTAACTGAGCATAAAGCGGCACCGATGAGAATTTATTGATAGTTATATAGTGCATGAGATCCTCCCAATCTTCGTTAAAGATATTATATCATAATGTAACATCAAAACTATGACAACTTAGACCTAATGTTGTAACTATCGAAAACTATTAGCGACTCATTACTGTGAAAAATACTTATGTGCAGATATCCAACTATACGATGGTAAAGCATCATAATCAAGGTATAATTAGATGGCAGGCTATAACTAACCCATTTCTAATTGTGATTCGTATATAATTATAAAAAGCATTAATTGATTTTATTACTTTCAGAAAATTAGGAGGATAACATGAAAATTACAGACAACCAATATCCAGCCGGTGTGATTGCTGTTTTCGATCAACTTGAAAAAGTGGGTTGCGAAGGTTATTTAGTCGGCGGTTGTGTGCGCGATCTCTTATTAGGGAAGGAACCGCATGATTTTGATTTTGCCACTAACGCAGTTCCTGAAGAGATATTGATGATATTCAAAGGCTATAAAATGATCAGAGACGGTGAAAAACATGGGACAATCGCAGTCAAATCAGTTGGTTTATGGATTGAAATCACAACATACAGAACTGAATCAGACTATGTGGATTTCCGCCATCCAACGCATGTTGTATTTGCCGGAGACATCCGTGATGATCTAGCTCGCCGGGATTTTACAATCAATGCAATGGCACTCTCACGTGACGGAGAAGTCATCGATTTGTATGGAGGACAATCTGATATTGAAAAAAAGATGATTCGATGTGTCGGAGATCCCAAAGAACGTTTTAATGAAGATGCGCTTCGAATCATGCGAGCACTGCGCTTTGCAGCAGTGCTGAATTTCGATATTGAGCAAGAGACAGCAAATGGAATCCATCGATATGGCTACTTATTAAAGAAAATCGCCGTAGAACGAATCTTGATTGAGTTTAAGATTCTGTTGCTTCAATCAGACTGCGGTCAACTGTTAACTGTTTACTCGGATGTATTGATTCAGATCATTCCGGAATTAGCAGAGATGATTGGATTCGAACAATTCAATCCTCATTATGAAGATGATGTCTATACACATAGCGTCAAAGTAACCGAAATCGTACGCCCTGAGCTTTCACTCCGACTAGCTGCATTTCTGCATGATATCGCAAAACCTGAAGTTCTTAGTTTGGATAGCCAAGGTAATGGTACATTTATCGATCATGCCGAAAAAGGATCATTGAGGGCTAAAACTATATTGACACGACTTAAAATCGATCAGAAGACGATGGATCGTGTATGTAAAATCATCTCTTTACATGAAGCTGAATTTCCGCAAAATCCGATTGAAATGCGTCATTGGATGAATCGTTTCGATCCGGAAATACTCGGTTTAGCAATGGAACTTCAAGAAGCAGATAGGAAAACTCATTCGATCGATACTCAGATACAGCTGGACCATTTACATGATTCCCAACGAATTTTGATGAAACTGCTAAGTGAAAATACGTGTTACTCACTTAAAAGATTGGCAATCGATGGAGAGGATCTTATCGAACTCGGATTCAGGGGTAAAATTGTCGGTGAAATACTAAATATGTTATTAAATGAAGTGATTGAAGAACGATTAGAGAACAATAAAGAGATTTTGATTGCTTCGATAAACAAGCCATCAACTTGACATCAGTTGTCAATGTAAGTAGAATAAGGATGTTAATAGCATTTAGGAGGACAATATGACCGAAGACAGTGGAGGATGCGACCGAAGTAGTGATACGCATCATCAAAACAAACTAAATAATCGATATTTCCCGCGAAACTAGGACCACAGAAGTGATTACGATGTGTTTCCTAAACAAACGGAGGGATAAATATGTTTGTGCAATTTATTTTACTAGTCATATTAACAGCAATCAACGCATTTTTTACAGCATCAGAAATTGCGCTGATTACCTTAAACGATAACAAAATTCGCCTAATGGCGGAAGACGGAGATAAAAAAGCAATCATCCTGACAAAATTATTGTCAGAACCAATGCGCTTTTTGTCTACCATACAAATAGGAATTACGATGGCTGGCTTTTTAGCCAGTGCTTTTGCGTCTGATTCTTTCTCGGGACCTTTAGTACTGATGCTTCAAGACCTAAACCTTCCATTTACGACAGCTGTGTTAAAAACATTTGCGATGATCTTCATCACTGCGATGCTTTCTTTCTCAACCCTCGTTTTAGGTGAATTGGTACCTAAACGAATTGCGATGAACATGGCAGAACCGATTGCGTTCGGTGTCGCAAAGACATTGCGTTTTCTTTCATTGGCTCTATCACCGATCGTAAAACTATTGATTTTAACCACTAATTTCTTTATTCGATTATTCGGATTCGATCCAAATCAAGAAGCGGATAATGTTACCGAAGAAGAGATTCGTATGATGGTCGATGTCGGAGAAGAAAAAGGCACGATTCGTGATACGGAAAAAGAAATGATCAATAACGTGTTTGAATTCGATAACATGATCGTTTCAGATATCATGACTCATCGTACCGAGATTTCCGGAATCAATGTTCAAGCAACACTTCAAGATGTCAAACAACTGGTTTTCGAAGACAAATACACGCGTTTTCCGGTCTATGAGGATAGTATCGATGATATTATCGGTATCCTTCACGTCAAAGATCTGATTCGTTTTATTGAGAATCAAGACATAGAACAGTTCGCACTCAGTAAAATTATTCGGACTCCTTACTACGTACCTGAATCTAAGCGGACAGATGTCCTATTTAGGGAACTGCAAAAAACGAAAACTCATATGGCGATAGTTATCGATGAATACGGTGGAACTGCCGGTATCGTAACGATCGAGGATCTTATCGAAGAAATCGTTGGGAATATTTTTGATGAATACGATGAAGATGAAGCTGAAATTCAAAAGATCGATGATGTCACGTATGATGTCGATGGATCTGTTAATTTAGATGATATCGAAGAAGACTTAGAAATCAGCTTGCCAATCGAAGAGTATGATACGCTGAGCGGATTCATCATCGGTCAACTTGGACGTATTCCTAATGAAGTCGAACATCCTGAAATTGTTTATAAAGGCATCATCTACCGAATCGTCGAAGTTGACGAGAAACGCATCACGCGTGTCAGAATCATTAAACCATCCATTATTATCAACGAGGAAGTGTAAACTTCCTTTTTTTATCTTATAGGAAAGTTCTTTAAAGCTCAGAAAAAAAGTGCGACATTTTGGCGCACTAAAAGAGAATTGATTTATGAATGAATCTTACGTAGTGGAAAGCGTTGTACTTTTTCTACAAAGAGTCTCTTTATAAC
>JBBRCP010000093.1:0-5855 GCA_038204785.1 Erysipelotrichales bacterium | reverse complement strand
ACTTCAAGATAAATCGAGTTTGCTTCACGAGTTGTTTCTATTTTGGTGATAGAGACATCTTCTAACTCAAGTAAATTTATGATATTATCGGAAGTGGACATACGAACGGTTCCTTTCAATGGTGTTTTGTCGACTACATTGGTTCGGAAATTGTTTCTTATGTCCCTTTATTTTTTATTAGAGGACGTCTACCCCAACATTTATTGTAGAACCAAAATTCATTGAAGTAAACTTCTGTTCGTTTATTATTCCGGCTTGAGTATAATTAAAAAGGTTGATCCATTCTTCTTGGGATCAACCTTTTATGTTTATATTTGATTACTGTTCAGATAAGCACGTAGATTCTGGAAAGCACTGATCAATGATGCAATTGTCATCGCCAACATAAGTCCTAGCGAGATTCCGGTGTTTTTTTGAATGTAGATACTAACTCCAAGTAGAATAGCCAACGCCACATAGACACCCGTCTTGAGTAGCAACATCGGTTTCTTTTGGGCTCCTCGTTCATTATTTCGATTATAGGTATCCGATGGGGTATACGGATTCACAGCGCGATAGGATGGAAGTAGTTTCTTTTTCAGAAGATACTCCATCAGTGCCCAGACGGCTATAAACACGAGTGGGTAGTAGAACCAGCTTCCCTCAAACATCGAATATCCGACAACGGCAACAGAGAAGGCTAAGACCGGTCGATAATAGAGTGCTTCTACTTTATTGACATCTTTTTCAGGCATAAAATAAGCGATTTTCTTTTTAGCGTCATAATAATAAGGTCGTAATTTCTTGTCGTAGTAAATGTGCGCAAAGCGCCTATCTTTTTGTTTTTGCATTTTATCACCATTTCTATTATACATAAAACGCTTACATGAGCCAGTACATTTTGCACAAAATCGTGATAATGGTAAAAAAAATAACAAAAAGTATAAAGAATCGATTTAGCATAACGATTATAATTCTAGTAGTAAGAAAGGCGGAACAATATGTACCTAACAGTAAATAAAGAAGAACTAATTAAAAGAAAAGCAATTGATACTGCCCGCGAAATTGCTCAGCAGCCAGCAACTTGGCTTAAAACTGTTCAACAAGTAAAAAACGAGAAAGAGAACATCGCTCGTTTCTTAAGTGAGATCGGGCAAGCCGGTGAATACGATATAGTGTTTCTCGGAGCCGGTACCAGTGAGTTTGTCGGAAATTCGCTATTTCCGCATGTCAATAAACTGACGCATACAAAAGCTCGTAGCGTAGCATCCACAGATATGGTCACAGCGGTAGCGGATTATCTAGAAAAAGATCGACCTACATTACTTGTTTCATTCGGCAGAAGCGGTAATTCACCGGAATCAGTCGGAGCAGTTACAGCTGCCGAAGAGTATCTGAATCATCCGCATCAATTGTTTATTACTTGCAATGCAGCGGGTGAATTAGCAAAAAGTGTGGGTCAATTAAAACATGCTTTTTCGATCCAATTGACACCGGAGACAAATGATCTCAGTTTCGCGATGACCTCCAGTTTTACAAACATGATGTTGGCTGCTTGCTTGGTATTCGATCTTGAACATCTGGATATTCTGGAAAAACAAGTAAATGAAGTCGTTGCCTCAGTGACAAACATTGTGAATAAACAAGTTGTTGAAATCAGATCGATAGTCAAAGATTTTCCGTTTGAACGCATTGTATATCTCGGTTCTAACGAACTTAAAGGAATCGCTCAAGAATCAGCGTTGAAAATGCTTGAACTGACGGCGGGTGAAGTCGTTACCATGTATGATTCGCCGATGGGATTTCGTCACGGTCCAAAATCGATTATTAATGACAGAACTCTCAGTGTAATACTTTTAAGTGATGATCCGTATACACGCCGATACGAAATGGATCTTGTCCACGAAATCAGTGCGCAACGAAAAGGCAATCGTTTATTAGTCGTTACGAATACCGCTGAAGACACGCTTGAATCCGCTGTCGATTATGTTATCCATTTGGGTGGTACTGGAAAATTACCAACGATTCTGTTAGGATTAAGTATGATCACTGTGTCACAATCGATCGCATTCTTTCGCTCATATGACATGGGAATTACAACGGATAATCCATGTCCGACCGGTGAAGTCAACCGTGTTGTGACAGGGGTCACCATCTACAAGAAATAACTTCAGGAGGAAAAACAATGATTGGAATGCTTTTGACCGGACATGGTCATTTTGCTGACGGAATGATGAGCAGTATGCACATGATTGCCGGAAATGTCGAATATTGTGAGGCTGTTAATTTCGAAGAAACGGAATCAACCGAAGACTTGGAAGTAAAACTAAATGCCGTATTTGATAAATTTAAAGACTTGGAAGGTGTCATCGTATGTTGCGATCTTTTGGGTGGTTCGCCATTCAAATCTTCAGTCGTATTGTCATTAGCCAGAAAGAATATCGAAATTATCGCAGGAGCTAATTTACCGTTGCTACTTGAAATGAGTTTTGCCCGTCTCAACGCAACCGATGTGACCGAACTGGCGAATACACTTGTTGATACTGCGCGAGGATCGATCGTACGTTTCACGATGCCGGTCGAAACTGTCCGTGAAGAAAATTTAAGCGACGGTATTTGACGATGGATCTTAATTTAGTCCTTTATGTCAGCTTGGTGCTGGCTGCGTATTTAACATTGGCAGTTGCTATCTATTATGTTATTTCACTTCGAAGCGTATCTAAACAACGGAAACGTTTTATGGAACTCCACAATACTCTAGCTCCCGGACAAAAGATCGTTCTTACCGGGGGTATCTATGGTAAAATCGTATCCGTAAATGAGAATGAAGTACTGATCGACATCGGTCGTAATGTAACAATGACCGTTTCTCGTTTTGCAATCAGTGATATCTTACCAGGTGATCACGCATGATCAATCCGTTAGCACAGGTACTTGCAGAGCGAACAAATACGTCCGTAAAAGGTGTTTTTTGCAATTGTACGGCCAATCCCATGGTCATTAAGGCATGTATGTGCAGGATGATGACTACCCAAGGTCCGCTTATTATCGAAGCGACCGCCAATCAGGTCAATCAAGATGGTGGTTATACCGGAATGACTCCGATCGATTATCGAGAATTTGTTTTACAATTAGCTCACGAAACGGGTTTTCCAATCAAACGTTTGATTTTAGGCGGAGATCACTTAGGTCCTTTAACATGGATGGATCTGCCGAATGAAGAAGCCATGAAAAAAGCAGAAATATTGGTTGATCTATATGCTTCGGCCGGTTATTCAAAAATTCACCTTGATACAAGTATGCGTCTGAGTGAAGATGATCCCAATCTTATCTTATCAACTGAAACGATTGCGCAACGCGGTGTCAGATTATTGAAGATCGCAGAAACCGGATTTGAAAAATATTCGGTGGATCATCCGCATGCGGTTCGGCCTGTTTATATTATCGGAAGTGAAGTGCCGATTCCCGGCGGAGCACAAGAAGAAGAGGGTCTATCTGTCACACGACCGGAAGATTTTTCAACGACTGTGAATATATATCGTCAAGAAATCGAAAAAGCAGGACTTAGTGATGTTTGGGATCGTATCGTTGCCGTTGTCGTTCAACCAGGTGTTGAGTTTGGCGATGAAACGGTTCATGAATATAATCAAAAAGCCGCTGAGACATTGATTCACGCATTGCATAAGCAAGATGGTTTTGTTTTTGAAGGACATTCGACTGATTATCAAACAAAGAAACATCTTGCTGAGATGGTCGATGACGGAATTGTCATTCTAAAAGTTGGCCCAGCGCTGACTTTCGCCCTACGGCAAGGATTATTTGCATTAGCGATGATGGAAAATGAAATGATCAGTGATTTCAGTGTCCTTTCTCACTATATCGAAATCTTAGATAAAGTGATGTTGGAACAACCTAAGAATTGGCAACACCATTACCGTGGAACAGCCGGCGAAATCGCATTTGCGCGAAAATACAGTTTTTCTGATCGAAGCCGTTATTATCTACCCCACAATGATGTGGAAGAAGCACGTCAACGACTCTTTGCGAATACGCGTGAGATACCACTTTCGCTTTTAAGCCAATTCATGCCGGTTCAATATCGTAAAGTCCGCGAAGGATCATTAGAATCGAATCCTGAAGCCCTCGTGCTTGATTGGGTGAGCGAAACACTCAATGATTATCTATTTGCCTGTGAACGATAAAAAATCTTCTTACGAAGATTTTTTTTAATTTACAATTGATTTCGAATATTCACTCGGTGAAATACCATACTCTTGTTTGAATTTCCGTGAGAAGTAATGGATGGAAGCGTAACCTAATTTTTCGCTGATCTGACTGACAGTATAGGTCGAGTTTTTCAAGAGGATCTTGCTTCGTTCTAATTTCATCGAATTGATATAGTACTTGGGTGAAGTATTTAAGTTCCGTTTGAACAAGGCTTGGAGCGTCGAACGAGAGATCGAATATTGATCGCATATATCCACAACTGTGATCGGTTGATCAATTTTCTGTTTAATAAAGTTGATGACTTCATTCAACAATTCATCTTCAAAATGTTGTTGCATGGGTGTTGTGCTGATTTTTAACTGAGATTCTTGACCACTTTGCATCGAATAGATGACTAGTTGTTTCATCAAGCATAACAAGAGTTCACTGTTGGAATCATTCTTGTCTGAGGCATTCTGGATAAATGTGACCAGTGTCGCATAGACTTCTTTTTGACACGGAAGTACACGATGAGTAATATTTTTAGAATCTTTTAGATTCATCGCAAACATGATTGTTAAATAAGAACATGATTTATCCGGATTCGTTTTCTGCGTGTGAAACTGATGAGGTGCGAAAAACATCATTGTCCGCGGTGGCATCAAATATGATTTTCCGTCAACGGTACAAATCAATTCGCCGTTATCGACATACGTCAACTCCCAATATTGGTGTTCCTCGCCCTCAAATTGGTAGGAACTACCACGAGCGGAATAGTAATAAGCGAAAATCTCGTCGATTTCAAAGGTTGATCGCACTTGTTTATGTGTAAACGGAATTGCTAAAGACAACGTAGACATTTTGTTTCGCGGATCCGAATACATTTTGATCGTACCATTGTCTGTGAGTGAAAAGTAGTTGAAATATACACCTTTTTTGATCTTTACCGTACGGTGAATAACGAATAGTTGTATATCGTCAGCTTCACCTGTCAGCGAGAACAAGATTCCGATAATGCCCTTCGTTTTCTGGATATAGACCGGATAATCACACTGAAACAGAGAATTTACTGATTTTGAGGAACATTTAACTGATTTTTCTTTGTTTTCCATGGTAATTCTTACCGGTAGAACATTATAGATATCACAATACTTGGCACATTGAATAGATGTTGTTTTCTTGTACATGGGGTCCTCCACTGATCGCTTATCTAATTGCTATTATACAGTAAATATTTATTAAATTAACGCACATGTAATTATTTTAAAACGAAAAGTACAAATTGAATATAAAAAAGTGCAAACAAAAATAAAAAAAAGTAGGTTATGATATATTCAGATGTAAGCGATAACAGAAATGGCAAATTCCTATCAGCTTACACAGAGGGAGGAACAGCAGTGCCGAATATTGTACTTACAAGAATTGATAACCGTCTTATACACGGTCAAGTAGCAACTCAATGGGCATCCAGTTTCAGTGTTAATCTGATGTTGGTAGCTAATGATAAAGTTGCGAATGATCCATTCCGTCAGGGTTTGATGGATTTGGCTGCACCGAGTTTCGCTCAAACGCGTTATTTCACGCTAGCGAAAACGATTGCAATCATTGACAAAGCAAGTCCTGAACAAAGAATCCTAATTATTTGTGATTCCCCGGAAGATGTAGTTACA
>JBBRCP010000092.1:0-5970 GCA_038204785.1 Erysipelotrichales bacterium | reverse complement strand
ACTATCCTGTTGGTTTTTGCGTTCTTTGAACATCTCTAAACCCTCTTTTTTATACCTCTATTTTACCATTTTTAGGCATTTCTATCCATTTCTATCGTTCCATAAAAAAAGACTGTCAACTTGTTTTGTCAACAGTCTGAACGTAAGCGAAGGCTTACGTTTTAGTATTAATAGGAGCTGACTTGTTTGCGTTTCATGATCTGTGTGCGATTTGGTCCATTGGAAACTAACGTGATTCGGACACCGACCAACTCCTCGAGTTTATCCACGTAATTGCGGCAAGCTTCCGGCAGTTCATCATAATTTCGAATGGCTGAAATATCACTCTTCCATCCGGGCATGACTTCATAGATCGGTTTACTGTGTTCTAAGCGGGTAATGTTCGGGAAATGATCACGACGTTTACCATCGGTCTCATAGGCAACACAGACCGGAATCTCATCTAGATAACCTAAGACATCAAGATTGGTCAAGACAAGATCAGTTGCTCCTTGAACTTGACATCCATAACGTGTCGCAACGACATCGAACCATCCCATCCGTCTTGGACGTCCGGTCGTGGCTCCGTACTCACCGGCATCACCGCCACGTTTACGTAGGTTTTCAGCGATTTCACCGAAGATCTCAGTGACGAAAGGACCGGCACCGACAGAACTTGAATAGGCTTTTGTAACTGCCCAAACTTCATCGATCTGATGTGGCAGACCCGCTCCGATCGGGGCATAAAAGGCAAGGGTACTTGATGAAGTCGAATACGGATAAATTCCGAAATCAGGATCGCGCAATGCCCCTAATTGACCTTCAAGAAGAATATTTTTCTTATCAACTAACGCTTGTTGGAAATATTTGAATGTATCAGTGACGTAAGGTGCGATGATTCCACGATAGCGTAACAACTCGGCCATGATCTCTTCTTTAACTAAAGGTTCAACATGGTATAAATGAACAAGCAATGTATTCTTTTGCGGTAAGATTCGATCAAGTTTCTTGCTTAACCATTCTTCATCAAACAATTCACTGATCTGAAAGCCGATTTTCGCATATTTATCGGAATAGAAGGGAGCGATGCCGGATTTGGTGGATCCGAACTGTTCTTTTCCCAAACGAAGTTCTTCTAATTTATCGAATAGGATATGGTAGGACATAACGATCTGTGTACGATCGCTGACGATCATTTTGGGTGCGGGAACACCTTTCTCGATCAGACTGTTGTATTCTTTCATAAGGGCTTCAATATTCAATGCGACTCCGTTACCGATAACGTTGACGGTATGACCGTAAAAAACACCGGAAGGAAGCATATGAAGCGCAAATTTTCCATACTCGTTGATGATGGTGTGACCGGCATTATTGCCGCCTTGGAAACGAACGACGATATCAGATTCTTTCGCAAATACGTCGGTAAGTTTACCTTTGCCTTCGTCGCCCCAATTAGCGCCTACGACTGCTTTGATCATGACTTAATCCTCCTTGCAGCATGGATACACTGTGCCAAAAAATAAAACAAGGACAATCGCTGTGTATTGTCCTGTTACACTACTAACCATACCAAGAAGACAATCTGTTGTCAATTGTAAATCAATTGTTTTCATTTATTTCAGAATTTTTTCAGAAACAAATCTGCAACATATAAGCCATTGGCTGCCGCTTGTGAAAGACTACGTGTGAATCCGGCTCCGTCACCGATCGCATAACAACCCGGAAAACGATCAAGTTCAAAATCTGTACAATTCGGACGAGCTGAGTAGTACTTACATTCAACTCCGTAGAGTAGGGTATCCATGTTGGCAGTACCCGGCGCGATTTGATCTAGGGCGTAAATGGTTTCGATGATATTATCGAGCTGACGCTTCGGCATACATAACGACAGATCCCCGGCGACTGCTTGTAAGGTCGGAATCGTAGTTGACTGAGCTAAGCGCTTATCATCAGTTCGGCGTCCGGCGATCAAGTCACCGAAACGTTGAACCAGAACACTTCCACCGCTGATTAGGTTGCCCAGATGAGCGACATGACGTGCATAATCGATCGGTTCTTGAAAAGGTGTTGTAAATTTGATTGTCGAAAGTAAGGCAAAGTTCGAATTCGCTGTTTTCTTGTTTTCTTCTTTAAATGCATGTCCGTTAACGGTCAGAATATTGTTGGTGTTTTCCATCACTACATGGCCGCGTTCATTAAAGCAGAACATCCGTGTGATATCTCCGTATTTCTTGGAACGATACCATATTTTCGGTTCATAGATGACACTTGAGAAGTGTTTCCAGATTTCATAAGGAAGTTCGACACGGACGCCGATATCGACTTGATTGTTGTGAAGTTTGATACCGTTTTTTACACACCATTTCGAAAAGAAATCACTGCCGGCCCGACCGACTGCGAAAAAGATCGTGCTGCCTTGGATCTGAACTTCTTTTCCTAAATACGAGTAAGTAACGATTTTGTTATCACCATCCACATCACTCACGACCGCTTGGGTGCGAATGTCGATTTTATTTCTGAGATCATCGACCATGTGTTTCATAGTTGTGAAATTAGCATCGGTACCCAAATGTTTGACCTGGGCTTGATTCATGTGAAGATCATACTGTAGACATAATTTTTTAAGATCATTGCTTGGTTGATAACGTTCAGTCGTAGCACCGAACGAGACCATCAATTTATCTGCTTGTTCAATATAATCAATCACGGTTTCTTTTGCGAGAAAATCAGTTAGCCATCCACCGTATTCCGTCGAGATCACATATTTACCATCGGAGTAAGCACCGGCACCGGCGAGTCCTTCCATGATTCCACAAGATGGACAGTGAATGCAGGTGTTGACCTTTTTAGAAACGATTGGACATTGACGGTTGTTGATGTCCATTCCTTTTTCCAGCATTACGATTTTAAGCTCCGGTTTGTTTTCTTGTATCCGATAAGCACTCATCAAACCGCTTATACCGCCGCCGATGATAATTACGTCTGCTTTTTCCATTGATACATCCTCCTTTAAACCGAACATATTTTATCTTATATTGTCTCAAACCTCAAGAGAGTCTTGGATTAACTTGTTGGTTCGCCTCAAATAGTACTAAAAATCAACTAAAGTAGAAATGAAATCGCCTAGTAGCGTTGACATAAAAACCTCTCTGTGGAATAATCAGTCTGAAGTTCTTCGATTAATTCGATGAACTTGATAAGATTAGATGGATATAAACAAAAGTGGGAGGAAGAAATCATGTCACAACAAGTTTCTGCCATATTGCATTTTGCTCAAGGATTTGACGGACAATTGCAATTACGCGAAGGGGAAGTTGCGATTGGCGCTCAAGCGGATCAAGCACGTCCTTACGATCTTTTGCAAGGAGCCCTAGCGGCTTGTTTGCATTCGACATTCTTGGGGATTTTGGAAAAGAAACGGATCACGATCGATTTTGCGGATTATCTCATTGAAGGTGTAAAAAGAGAAACGGTACCGACGATGTTGGAAAGTGTTAAAGTACTCGTACGAATTCCCAACAGTCTGCAGAATGTAGCCATCGAGAAATCGATGATGCTGGCGACGCAATACTGTTCGGTATACAATACCCTGGCTTCGGTAGCGAAAATGGAGTGTGTAGTAGAGTTTGTTAAGAGCGAGTAAGACTCGCTTTTTATACGACTTTGCGAAAAAGTGATAGTAAGTGTACAATGTGTAAGACAACAAAAACCGACCCCTGTTGTTAACAAACAGGTAGTGTGTCAAAAATAACCTGAAATATAGTGATAACAAACTATAGTAAGCGTTGTCGGATTTTTAAGGAGAGAACAAAATGAGCTTATTCAGTATTGGAAAAAAAATTATCGTGCGACTGACTGCCACCCAACAAATCGCCCTCAGTTTCGTATTTGTTATACTTTCAGGCGGTTTTCTTCTATGGCTTCCAATCAGTAATAACGCAGGGACAGGTCAGTTCATTGATCACTTATTCACCTCCACATCAGCCGTTTGTGTGACAGGATTGGTGACAGTGATCCCAGTCGATCAGTATTCGATCTTCGGTCAGTTCGTTATGATCGTTTTGATGCAGATCGGTGGGTTGGGGTTAATGACACTGTTGGCTGTATTTTTGGTATTTGTTGGCGGTAAACTATCGCATGCCGATAAACTGGCAATGCAGGAAGCTGTCAACCGCAATACTTTATCCAATTTTAGCCAATTCTTGAAATTTGTCATCCGTTATACCTTGCTGTTTGAGGGAAGTGGATTTATACTATTATCGTTTCGTTTCGTCAAAGAATTCGGTTGGGGTCTTGGATTGTTTCGGGCACTGTTTGTGGCTGTTTCGGCCTTTTGTAATGCCGGACTGGACAATATCGGTAAACTTAGTTTGATTCCCTATGTCAGTGATCCATTGGTTAACTTAACTGTATCTGGATTGATCATCATGGGTGGTTTAGGATTCAGCGTTTGGTTTGATCTAACCCAAAGTACGAAGTCGATCCTAAAAAGAAAATTATCGGTTAGCATGGCTGTTAAACATTTGCGTCCTCATACCAAGCTGGTATTGATCATGACATCCCTATTGATCGGATCGGGTATGGTATTCATCCTATGGGCTGAATATTCCAATCCGGGTTCAATCAAAACACTTGATTTCGGCACTAAATTATTAGGTTCTTTCTTTCAATCGGTCACTTTACGTACCGCCGGGTTTAGTACCTTGGATATCGGAAAACTTCGTCCTGTGACACAAATGTTGATGATCTTCTACATGTTTATCGGTGGATCACCAGGTGGAACAGCAGGGGGTATCAAGACAACGACCTTTGCGATTTTGATCTTACTGGTGATTGCGGAGATCCGCGGTCAATCTAAGATTGTGATCTTCAAACGTTCGATCAGTCGCGAAACATCACGTAAAGCGTTTGTGATTGCGTTTGTCCTCTTGCTAACATTGTTATTAGGGATTACACTATTAACGATAACAGAAAACCAGACATTTTTGGCACTCTGTTTCGAAGCCACTTCAGCGATAGCGACTGTAGGATTATCGATGGGAATCACGATGCAATTGACCTCTATCGGTAAATTCATCATCATCGCACTTATGTATCTTGGTCGCATCGGCCCACTGACACTGATACTTTCCCTCGGAACGCATCGCAAGTATACCAAAATCAATGATATCAACTATCCTGATACAACGATTCTAATTGGATAAAGGAGCACTTATGAAACAAAAAACATATGCAATACTTGGTTTAGGCGTATTCGGATCAACGATCGCCAAGACACTAAGTGAATTTAATTGTGAAGTCATCGGTATCGACAAAGACATCAGTTGTGTCGAGCGTGTCAGTGAATTTGCGACACAAGCAGTACAAGCCGATTTCACCGATATCGATCAGCTTCGTGCCATCGGTATCGAAGATGTGGATGTTGCTGTAGTAGCTACAGGCACTCGTTTGGAGGAATCTATTTTAGCGATCCTTCATTTAAAGGAACTAGGTGTTCCGTATATACTGGCTAAAGCAAAAAACAAAACCTACATGCAGATCTTGCTTAAGATCGGTGCAGACCGTGTTGTTCGTCCCGAAAAAGAAATGGGTGAACGCGTCGCAAAATCTTTACTGAGCCGCAATGTGATCGATCTTGTGGATATCGATGATGAATTTAGTCTGATGGAAATGCATCCGCCGAAAAACTGGGTTGGTAAATCCCTGAAGGATCTAGACCTACGCAGTAGTTTCGGAATCAATGTTTTGGGTGTACGAAAGAGTCCGTTAGAACGACTCAGTATCAGTCCTGATGCAGATTACGTAATCAACGGAGATGATCGTCTTTTAGTTATTGTAGATAACAATGAATTCGATAAATATGAGTATTTAGGTAAATTATAAGAACGGGCAACCGTTCTTTCTTGTTTTCGACATGTCTACTATTTTGATAAATTAGATGGATCGGCTACACTAAACTGGACAGATAAAATAGGAACCTGTAAACTTAGA
>JBBRCP010000091.1:0-6069 GCA_038204785.1 Erysipelotrichales bacterium | reverse complement strand
CAATCGGTATACGCAGAATCAATATCTTTGCCTGTATAATAGGTAGTTAATTGATCTTCAGAAAGGAACTCCATGAGCCAAGTTAAAATTTCTTTATCTTCTATGCTGGGTAACTGAACTTTTTCCAAATTACCGAGTCTGCGAACAATCGGCTGAGAACCTGCAACTAAATGAATATCAGAGCAATCATTTGCGCTTGCAAATTGCAAGATTTCAGTGATCATACCCATCTCCTATTCCGCTGCGTATAGGATACGTACAGCTTCGTCAATCGATGTTGTGCCCTTATTGACAAGATCCATTAGTTCTTCACGAAGAGTGCGTAATTTCTTTTCTGTCGCATATTTTTTCAAATCTTCGACACTTGCACCTTCAGAGATCATTCGTTCCATTTTTGCATCGATAAGAACGATTTCGAAAACGGCCATACGTCCTGAATAACCGGTGTTATTACAATGTGAACAACCAACCGGCACATGGGCAACTTTAAGATCTGAATGCAACAGAATGTTATCAGTATTGGCAACTTCAGTTTCCTTCTTGCAATGGACACATAGTTTTTTAACTAAGCGCTGAGCAATGATACATCTAACCGAAGACGCTACCATGAAAGGTTCAACGCCCATATCAACTAAACGAACAACCGTCGATAGTGCATCATTAGTATGGATTGTAGATAAAACTAAATGTCCGGTGATCGCAGCACGAATGGCGATTTCAGCCGTTTCAGTATCACGAATTTCTCCCACCATGATCGTATCCGGATCTTGACGTAAAATGGATCGTAAGCCGCTGGCAAACGTCATGCCGGCTCTTGGATTGACTTGAACTTGGGTAATACCGATAAATTTACGCTCGATTGGATCTTCAATTGTAACGATCGCTTTACGCGGATCAGAAATTCTGGCAAGCATGGAATATAATGTAGTTGTTTTTCCACTTCCGGTAGGTCCGGTAACAAGAATGATACCATGTGGCAAGCGAACCGCTTTTTCAATTGTTTCTATTGTCTGTTCCGAAAGTCCGAGTCCATTTAGATCATAATCGATATTCCGATCGGCACCTAATAAACGTAAAACCATTTTTTCGCCATAAGCTGTCGGCAAACTCGATACCCGCATATCCACTTTGAAGTAGTCACTCTTAAACTGAAAACTACCATCTTGAGGTATACGTTTTTCAGCAATATTCATTCCACTTATGATTTTGATACGAGTCGTGATCAACTGATGAAGATCCTTGCTTAATTCATTGTGAGGTTGTAAATCTCCGTCAATACGGAAACGAATACGTGTAAACAATTCTTCCGGTTCGATATGGATATCAGAAGCATTTTGTTGATACGCTTCCATGATCAAGGAATTCACGAGTTTAACAATCGGCGCTGAATCGATCCGATCATTCATGATACTATCTGCTTCAATCTCTTTCTCATTGGTCGATATATAAGTAGCACTAAACTCGTCTTTGATATTTCCTAAAATATCCTCTGAGGATTTTTTGGAGTAGATTCGGTTAATTGCTCGTTCGATTTCGGACATCGGAGATAAAACAGTGCGAATTTCCATACCTGTGATCATTTCGATATCTTCCAAACAAGCGAAATCCAAAGGATCATTGGTCGCAATCGTCAAACTTCCGGCACGTACATAAGCCGGTAGAATATTGTAACGTCTCGCTAATGATTCAGAAACGAGTTTGACCGCATCGGACTCAACAATAAAGACCGGTGTATCCACATACTCGACATTCAGACGAGTTGCTAACGTACGTAAAACATCTCGTTCACTCGCAAATCCAAGTTCTGAAATCACTTCTCCTAAACGCTTATGTGATTTCTTTTGCTCGATCAACGCGAGGTCAAGTTGTTCCTTCGAAATTATTTTCTCTTCAACTAATAATTGCCCGATTGGTATTGCTTTCATAACAACCCCCCTTAAATATTCATGGAATTTCTTTCAGTTTGTTTAGACAAAAATATAATTTTATATTGATTGCATTGACTGTTATTATTTAATTATAGTCGTTGATCCATCATCAGTGTTTCCAGTTGAGCTACCGGAGCCCGATGAACTTCCGGAACCTGTTGATCCAGTAGATCCAGTAGATCCTGTTGAGCCTCCTGCTGAGCCTCCATTACCTGTGGCTGTATAATCACCTTGATACACTTTATCTCCCGTGTAGGAAATCTTATCCACTGTATAAGCATCTATTCCTAACTTGACGATTCCCGTTGCAAAGTTATACGAAGCATCGGTAACGAAGAAGGAATTGTTCCAAGCAGCTATGTCAGAAACAACAGCTCGGAAACGTGAATAATTCGTCAGTAATGTGTATGAGTAATTTGTTTTCAAGAGAACCGATTTACTTGTCGCTGTCGAATCCGGTAGAGTTACATCTTTCGTATAAGCTTCGATCATTGTTTTCAAACCGTACACCGGATCCTTAATCAACACAACATTACCGGATGGCGTACTCAATGCAGTATCAGTGAATTTTGCATCCACAACTCTCATATCATATTTTGATGTTAACGGCAGCAACCAACGTTCAAACTCAGAAACAAGGAGTGGACTTTCAATTCTAGCAAGCTCCGTATTCACGTTCGCAATTTTTGTTACTTGTTGAGCCTTTAAAATAGGACCTTGAGGTAATGTCGCATCAATAATACCTTTTTGACTTTGTTGTGCGCTCTTTTCGGTTTTTAACGCATTGATGTTGGTATTCATCGGAAGGATAAAAATAGTTAGAAAAAAGATTAGAATTGCAACCATTGCCATGATAAACAACAATAATTGTTCTCTTTTACTTAGTGTCATATTACTTTCCCCCCTTCATTACACATTCAATCGTAGCACTATAAAGATTTCCTGTTGGGTCGAATGTATAGCCGGAATAGGTAACTGACTTAAAATAGGACTCATTCTTCAATCGTATTGCATAATTCGAAAAATCAGAAGGTCGTGTACCACTCACATCTACTTTCACTACACCTTCAGAATAAGTGATTCCGGTAAACTTGACATTCGTCGGCAGTTTAGAATATAAAATATCTAGAGTGTATGAATCAAATCGAACGGCTGAGTCGAATACAGCATTTATACTCTTTACCTCTTCCAACATCGTATCCAATGATTTCACATTTTCTTTTAGTACCGCAATCTCTGCCATTTTCGTCTTCACTTGAGCACTTTCATTGTATTGACGTAACGTGCTGATATCGCTTTTCAACCCATTCTCAGTTAACCAGAATTGAACCGTCAATGCGCCTAATATTAATAACGTACCCATCACAATGACAATATAGATACGCGAGGCCGAAAATTTATTCGTTCTTTCCTTATGTATTTCTTGATATCGTAAGAGTAAATTCATATCATTTTTTTTCATATTACCCCAACCTCACTAATGTGCCAATTGCATTTACATATTTAGATTCGAATGGTAGATTCCAAAAAACAAAGGACGGACATTGCATTATTTCACACGGAACTGCTAGATCATTTGAAATACGTTGTTGAAGATCAAATAGTATCTCATCTCGCCCAATCAATATAATGTCTTTATTCCCGACTTTTGCGCCACGTGTGTACGAAAACTGGATCATCTTATTGACATTGTCTTCGATGGTCGCAATTACTTCTTCACGTGTTGAGTCACTCAAACTGACTAATCGATTATTACGGGATAAAACATATAACCCTAATTCAAACAAATATAAGCGTAAATGGCCGCTACCCACATCAACAATAATCACTTGTTCTTTTTGATTGATTTCTGAAATCAAATTTACTGTTTTGATAATCGAATTCGTTGCTGAATCGATCGCAACTAGCTTTAATTTAAGACGTTTCATCAAGGTCATATAAGATTCAATGGCCGATGAAGGACAAGCAACAGCCAAGAGTCGATAGGATTCGGTTGAATCTTCTGTAAGTTCTTCAAGAATCGTAAAATCCATAATATAATCCGGAGTGAGATTCAATACATCCATCATCTCGCTACGCACTAATAAAGGCATTTTTTTATCTTCGATTTTTGGTACATTTAATTCGCGATAGATGATCGATGAATTGTTCAAACAAATTGAACACTGTTTTTCTTTGAATCCTTGTTCTTTTAACACCTGTTCAAACAAAAGAACTAGGTTATTCATATCAAGAATTCCTGTTGAATCGATCCACTCTTCCGGGAAATCAAAAGTATACGTCTTTTTGACCTCAATGTTATATTTTTTTACTTTTGCCTCTACGATATTTACGACGCCTGATTTAAACTCAATTGATATTGGCATGGAAATACCCCCCTTTCTCTTTAACCGACAGATTTATACATCGCGAAGATAGGCTGTATGATTGATATGACGATAAACCCAATGACGACTCCCAAAACGATAATCATAATCGGTTCAATCATCGAAATCATTCTCGAAATTGCTGAATCCGCCTCATCATCGAAGTAATCTGCTGTACTGTTTAAGATATCCCCCAGTGAGCCTGACTCTTCTCCGATATAGATCATTGAAGATAACATCAATTCAAACTCTCCGGTTGCTTCAATCGCTTTGGAAATAAGTTCTCCTTGACTGACAGTCGCTAGAACACCTACAAATTTCTCTTCCAAATAAGTGTTATTCAGAACCTTACCGGCAGTCTCTATCATCTCAAGTGTTTGCACACCACTCGAATATAATGAAGCAAACGCACGAGCACAGCGAGCCGAGTATACTGTTTTATTAAGTTTACCGAAGATCGGTAATCTAAGTTTCATCCTATCAACGAAAACTCTGACTGAATGAACTTTTAAAGAGAAACGTGCTCCGACGACTGCAAAGGTTAATGTTACTATGATAGCTAACCAGTTATTTATCAGAAAATGACTGAAATTCAGAATAATCTTCGTCGTCCAAGGCATCTGAGCGGCATCAAACATGGCAGTAATTGTCGGCAATACAAAGGTTACCAACAAGAGAACAACGAGTATCGAAATTACTGCCAATATGGCTGGATAAACGCTTGCTGATTTGACTTTACTTGATAGTTTTGCTTCCTTTTCAAAATGTGAAGACATTCTCATCAATGACTTATCCAGTGTTCCGCCTAATTCACCGGCTCGAACCATATTCGTCAATAAATTTGGGAAAGCCCCTTCTTGAGCAATCATCGCATCGGAAATGGAGTTGCCTTTTTGAACTTCCTCAAATAGATTACGGAACACCCGTTTAGATTGTTTATCTTCTGCTTTTCCCTGCAACATATCCAATGCTTGAATGATCGGAATACCCGCTGAAATCATTGTCGACATCTGACGGCAAAAAATAACCAGATGTTTCATCTTAAGTTTACTTCCGACACTCTCTTTAAAATTAACTTCATGATAATCGATCAGGTATACGTTTTTATCTTTCACATTTCTACGTAGATCATCGACTGACTCTGCAGTTAAAACAATCTTATTCGTCAGACCCTGTTTTGTCATTGTAGAAACTTGATAACTCTTCATTTCGCACAACCCCCCTTATGTTTTACATATAATTGTCGACATCAAATCGATACTCACAATTTTATGTGGGAATATCACTAATCATAATCAAATTCTATACCAATATATTCTCATAATCAATGAAGAAACACACAGAAATACGTTAATTGGCGAATAATTACGTTTTTTTTTCGTTCTTTGTTTCAATACTTATCGGAATTTATGTCGTTTGAAAATTTAACGCTTAAATTTGCGAAATTGAATCGTCTATAGCGATAATCACAATCTTTTTTTTTTTTGAAAATCCAGACTATCTATTGAGTGAATGTTCGAATTTCCGATTCCTGAATTTGATTAATGAGCGCGTTTAGTATGATATTATTATGCTTTTTTCTAGCTTTTTTGATGCTAATTTTTAATTATGTACGGGGAGTGTAAATTAGTTTATTGTGAGATAGAAAAAAGGGAGTGTAAATAATTTTGTGTTAATTTTTTTGGGAATGGCTAAGATAAATGCTTTATTCATATCTTCTTTCAAACATTCCGGCTAATTTAGGATAAGCCAACTCAAATCCCTTCATGATTCGG
>JBBRCP010000090.1:0-6162 GCA_038204785.1 Erysipelotrichales bacterium | reverse complement strand
ATGGAACCGTGAACGTCACTTCGACGCGTGTCCAATCCGTCGTTCCTGACACATACTTCGATTCAGCACGTAGCCAGTTGCCAATCGAATCTTGGTAATAGGCTGCTAAAACAGCTCCTAATCCATTCGTGGAGGTCATATTGGTTGTTTTTATGTAGGCAGAGGCTGTATAGGTGTTACCTTTGACCAGGTTGAGTTGTTGCGTATAATAGTGACGAACATAGGGATTGGTCTTGTTGATCTGCATCGCTCGCGCCCCAATATAAACAGGTGAAGTAACGGCACCGACCGATGCTGTTGAATTACCGTCATAGCCAGCTACCCATGAACTATCATTTTCGTAACTGGGATTTAATAAGTAATTATTGACCGTTTTTTGTACTTTCGATAGATTTTTCAAGCTGTTATTATTAGGTCCGCTACCATTGTAACCATAGTAGGTCGCATAACCGTCTGCATCCTTAACACTGACCGTATTTCCAGACGCATTGAAGATATAAGTTTCCTTACGATTCGCTATGTCAGTGAATGTGGTTAAGCTATCTCCATAGCCAATGTTCAATGTTTGTCCCAAGGTAGTCGTAGATCCGGTCACATTGGATTCTGCAATCGCGGTTACGCGATATGGGGCGGCAGCAGTATACGTATAGGCAATTTGATAACCATCAAAATTCTTAGCGTTGAGTAATATTGAGTTCGCATCGTAGCTATAAGTCACAACGGAGCCGTCCGGATCTGTGATCGACGTCATTTGATTTTGGTTCGTTCCATATCCGAAGATAGTTACACGAGCGGATAGGTCCGTAATGGTCGAGAGTAGTCCATTTGTGTTATAGGTGAGGGTTGTTGTTCGACCCGCTCCGTCAGTAACAGATGTTAGTTTACCACCCACATAAGTTAATGACATTTCTGATCCATTTGCATTCGTGATTTTCTGTAATGTTCCATCGGCATTGAAGGTGGAAATATTCCCTTGTGTATCATTCAGGGTGAAAATAGCCCCGGTTTTTGTCATCGATAATTGAGAACCGGCTTCATCCATGTATTTGCCTTTTGTACTATCATAGGCAAAATAATGCTGTGTTCCATCCTCATCCGTCCAAACGTAGTAGGTTGTACCGCTAATCAATCTTTCGACGACTGTTTGCGAGAGATTCAACCGCCATCCATTCCCAAATCCGAGATTGGTTGAACGATCATGACTATTGTAGATATGGGTAAGGCTCACTGGCATTAAATTCCCTGTACTGACGGTATCCGAACGCGTGAATACAAGATTTCCATTATAATCATTCACATAGCCTGTACCGGCACGGCCAACGGACTGACTATGATACGTCCAGTAGGATTCCAGTCCATTATTGTTTACGTAATAAATGACGACTTGCGGTCGTGCATTTGTATACGGGGTTCCCGTATCGGCTGAGTAATATTCTTTGTAACCTACTCCTTCATTCTGGTTATGAATCGATAGCCCGTAATTATTCCCACTCGTATACCAATCCTTAACAATACCAGTGACATTCCACGTGTATTGTCCAGGTGTCGATACCATTGCATAGTCTTCGACCGACGCATTGATCGCTGGTTGATTATTCCATGTAACTGAACCTTCCGTCCAGTTCTGTGTGACTTTATGTACATTGACTTGATGGGATGCAACGGACGAGGCACTGGTCGTTACCAAGTACAATTGTGCGTTGATGACCATGTCCGAAGAAGATAGTGCAGGCAATGTGAACTTTAAAAAAGTGCGATTGATCAATGAACTTGCGCCATACCCTGTTTTCACGATATAACTATTCCCAAAGTTGGTTGTAGGAAGCCCTTGCGACACATGAACGTCATCTATATTGGCTGGATCAAGCGAAGTATACACCGGTGGGTCAATCGTAATTGGGTAGACGCGTTCCGAGCTACTCAACCATTTCTGATCGGGAGTTAGCGTCAAAGTGACACCGGAAGCCGTTTCTTTCAAGCTCATCAAAATATCTCGGCTTTCCTCATTATTGGCGTCATACATGAGTGGAACATCAATCTTGAAGACACCCTTGTTTGGATCATCTTCATCCACAAACAGGATAGTACTGTCTTTCTGTTGAATGGCTTTGAGCCCTTTCATCGAATAATTAAAGGTAAAGGTGCGAAGCGTTGTCGGTTTCTTTAAAACTAAGTTTTCTTTGACACAATCTGGCTCGACTAGATACTCAAGATCAATATTCGGAAAAACTTCACTGAATACGGCTTTTGAGGATAGATTGCTGAGTTGTGTTTTCTTTTCTTCACTCGTAAGTTTCTCACTTGAAGTCGTTGAAACGGCCACTTTGGACGTCGACTGTTTCGGCTGTTCTATATTCCACGATAAGGCATATTTCTCTTTGGTTATACTCACAAGCTTTTTGGCTTGAGAATTCTTGGCAATTTGCACACTATAAGCGTTTTTCTGATTGGTAAACACGGAGTTCTTTTCGGAATCCGTACCTTCCAGTAAACGGTTATCGATATCCATCCATTTTCCATCGACCAAGTAATGAACCGGTGACTGATAGATGGCAGCTTTGAATCGGCCGCTTTGTGTCAAATAATGTTTTATACTCTCTTCTCGTTGATCCACCAGCTCATACAAAATAGGGTCTGTTTCGGAAGTAACTTCTTCTCGAACAAGTGCTGAATCTGGAACGATCGGTTTTGTGGGTGTCGCGTTTTCTGCATGAACAATGGTTGGAAATGCGCTAAAAAAAAGCGCTATCGAAAGCGTAAAAATGAGTAAATGACGAATGAGTTTCATACTGTTCTCCCCCTCTATTGAGAAATAAACCATTAAAAAGATTCCCTCACTAATTATGTAAGCTAGAAACTGATGATTAATAATCGAACGATACACTGCATTTATTGGAGAAACTCTCGATGATACTGAGAGTAAATAGTTACCATGAGACAACGACTCTGGAAGACACTCAATGAATATAGATTATCATGAGTAAGTTAATATTTCAAGTAGCTTTTACCAGTATTTTAATTATTTATACGAATATTTTATTGAGGCCTTACTCAGTGATTCATCTTTCAGTTTAATTCAAGTTTGAAACCGATTTTTAATTCACCTATTCTGGCAAGACCAACTTTTTTAGTTGATTTCAATACCCAACTTTCGATAGTTGATTTCGATAATTTTCAGTTTATTTGCGAGGTTTTCAAAATTTTTCCCGGAACTTTGGCGGAAATTTGAAATTTTTAGGTTGCGTGTAAACGTTGACCCTTGTCCAGTTCCCGAACTGTTTCGCTTACGTTTCGACCGGGGGGGAGTCCGGCCGAAACGTAAGGAACCAATTGCGGATATAGTGCTGCCATTCATTTCTGTAAGGCAGTTTATCCGTGTCATTAAGTAATCTAGAAATGCATTCATCTTCCGTTGCTTCGACATAAATCAACTCAGCACCAAGTGCTGCTGCGAGACGTTCTCGCTCTGTATTGAGTGGATAACCACCAATGATCCAGGCTTGACTCCATTTTCCAGAACGAGTTTTGATTTGATCGAGTAGACTATCTCTAAGCTGGAAGACATTGACTGCTAGTTCACTGGGTTTGTCATAGGCAGGCAGTAAGGTGATCGCCTTATAGAGTTCATCGAGATCGAGCACGATATCCTTGTGTCCTTTACTCTGGCGCACATACGTTGTCTTACCTGACAGAGGTGCACCATAGACGATGAAGACTCGCTGAGTTAGGACTTGTCCGAAGCGTTCATGCAGGGCATTGTGGCACTGATGATGTACGAGTTGGATGTTGTTTGGGTTGAGACTGATGTTGGCATTGTTGACATTTTGAGGTGTAAGTTCCTGGATATGATGTCCGATACAGTCGATGTCTTTCAGGATCACCTGATGACACTGTTCACAAAGCAGACCTTGTTTGGGTGTGCTGCGCTGGATCATCAATTGCTTTCGTAACGAGATCCATTCCGAACTCTTGTAGAAATCAGACAGTAGTTTATTCTTGGCCATTACCAGTTCTCTTGTTTAGCCAAGCGTTCCCTTAGTTCCAACTCCTGTCTCTTGAGTTGCAGCATCTGAGGATTGTCAGAGTAGTGTTCAGGGTCTTTATTCTTTAAAAGCCCGAACAAAGCACCCGTATCTGGAGGCTGGTGTTTCTTGGTGATTTCGGTATAAGTGACAGACTGACCGGATTCGGTCTTGGTGTAGACTTTCTTCTCTTCATAGTCATATCCAAGCGCTTTCTTGATCAGGGCATTTTCAAGCTCGGTAATCAGGGTTTCTTTCCCTTTTTTAAGAGCCTTCGATAACTCCGGATGTTCTTTCTTATAAACTTCTAGGGTTGAGACAGAGATCCCCAGATTTTTAGTGATCTTTTCCTCACTGATTCCGTCGCGAGCCCACTTCTCAACAAGATGTAATTTGGCTTGGACAGATTCCCATTTGCTTTTAGCCAAATGAATCACCTCTTTAAATGAAACGGTACCACACAAAAAAACTCCGGTAAGTACCGAAGTTCGTTAGTCAAATCGTCGTTTTTTAATCATATCGCTAAATTTCCGCTTCTTAGAATAAATCACAACATCACTTCATCGTTTGTTCCTATAAAACTAGTTTTTAACTTTTTGATAACCGATATTTTCGATTACCTGGAACATTTTACCAAAATCATTGAAATTAACGTTATTAACAACATCACTATTAATCTTTGCATTTATCGTAAATGATCCATCAGTATTAAAGCTAACTTGCGTATAGACTCCATCTTTAATTAGAAGATTATTAAAAATATAGTATTTTGAAGTTAATCCATTTTTATAGAAAATATAATAGGATATGCCAATATCAACAACATTATCCGCGTCCTTATTTACTTTAACGTAAACGTAATCTGGATTAGCAAAATCAATATTGTCCTTAATCAATTGGATTTCAAATTTATTGAAATCCAGAATCCCAATCTGAAACAAATCGCTAACTGTTACAATTTTTCTTTTACTTATAAAGCTGAAAAAACGGTTTCTGCATTTTAAATCAAGCTCATCACCATTTCGTGTCATATTCGTTGTTTGCACAGAGCATTCATACATGTTTTGGTTCTTGATCTCTGTTTTAATAGGTAGTCCTTCGATGCCTGAAAAGTGAACTATGATTTTATCCTTCGAGAAATTCGTCACAATTACGAATAACCCAACAATTAATAATGTGATTATTGAAACTAAATAGATTGATTTTTTCATTAAATTACGGCACTATATCAAATGCATTACCTTCATAAACTTTATATGTTTTCGTAGAACCAAGAGCACATGATCCTTCTGAAACAACATAGAATTGCTTTACACTAAATGTATCATATATACCCAAAATAACTAATTGAAGAATACTACTTGTGTTATTTGTTTTTGACCACCCAATTTCGGTGCCCGCAGTAAAAGATGTTTCATATCCCATTTCTAAAAACTCGGGAATAATCGTAATTGTAGCACTATTGGTTATTGTCGTTGCATAACTTTGTGTAACTGTTAAAGTTGAACCTGGTGTTGCAAATTTTGGTAATCTTTTATAAACCACACTAGAATTATTTCCAGTTTGAGTAATGATTCTAAATTCCCCAGTGCACGGAACTACTGATATCGCTGGTATTATACCTTGATTCGAAGCGGATATCGGTGATAATACTGATAAAGCAAATAACAAAACAAAACTGGTTGTAAAAATCTTAGTGATAAATTTCATTATTTTACCTTTCGCGTCAATTTTGACAAATTAAAAATCTGAGTATAGTCCCTTTTTGGTTAAAAGAACGTGGCTAGAAATTATGGAACGGACCAAGTTTTCTGGCTCCATTCTTTGTCGTATATAGCATTAATATGACGGTTCCATGAAATCGATATAATTATGTACGATAAACATCAAATTGAAATGACTTATAATAAAGATTACTATCAAACTCTGATGTTATTTTGGCATAGTCATATCTCCCCCCCCATGTGTAATTATATGTTATCATAATGAATTTCTATACGCAATATAAGCCTAAGGTAATATTACGTGCCTAAAAAATACATTATAGCCCTTAAATAAAGGGTTTAGAGCATGAAAAAAGGAATCGATACTTTTTGAGAAAATCGACCCCCATTTTTTAGGCTCTTTTTGATATAAAAGG
>JBBRCP010000089.1:0-6241 GCA_038204785.1 Erysipelotrichales bacterium | reverse complement strand
GTTTGGAATCATGAATACTGATGATCAAGATCGTATCATTGAATTCGAAGAGAAACCAAAGAAACCAAAAAGCAATCTGGCTTCGATGGGAATCTATATTTTCAATTGGAAGAGTTTGCGCAAAGCACTCAATGAAGATTTAAAGAATGCAAATTCGACGCATGATTTCGGTAAAGATATTATTCCTAATTTTATCGAAAATGACCGGCGTTTATACGCATGGCGATTCAAAGGATACTGGAAAGATGTCGGTACGATCGATAGTCTTTGGGAAGCTAATATGGATCTGATCTATCGAAGTTCTGAATTGGATTTATCAGATCCGACTTGGAAGATATACACCGAAGACATAACGACACCTCCACAATTTATTGGTGAAAATGCGGTTGTCAAACAATCATATATCAATCAGGGTTGTGTCGTTGACGGTCATGTTGAAAACACGGTTCTGTTTACCAACGTGGTCGTCGAAGAAGGTGCTAAAGTTATCAATTCTGTTTTACTTCCAAATGTTGTTGTACATAAAGGTGCTGTGATCCAACGAATGATCATCGCAGAAGATGTTGAAATCATGGAAAATGCCGTGGTAGGATCAGCCGATAGTGAAGAAATCGGTTTGGAATATCACCGCATCGTAAGATAGGGGCACGCTGAAATGAACGCACTGGGTATTATCAATTATGACGATTCTTCTGTTTATGTAGCAGGTCTTTCGGATTACCGGCCGATTCCTTCTTTATCGTTTATGGGTCGCTATCGCTTGATCGACTTTGTGTTATCCAATATGACGAATTCGGGAATCAGTCGTATTCAAGTGTATGTTAAATCTAAACCACGTTCGGTTTTTGAACATCTGGGAACCGGCCGGCAATATAACATCAATTCTAAGCGCGGTAAGCTTCATCTGCTTTCGGGTGAAGAGCCGATCCTTTCACAGATCTATAATCACGATATTACAGCTTTTATGCAGAATATGCAGTTCATCGAAGAAGCAAAATTTCCTTATGTCGTGATAGCTCCGAGTTACATGGTCTATTCGTGTGATTTTAACGATGCGCTAAATACTCATATTGAATCGGGTGCCGATGTAACTATTCTATATAAAACGATTGATAATGCTAAAGAAGCGTTTATCGGTGTCAATACTTTGACGATGGACCGCACAAAACGAGTCACGAAAGTTGAGAAGAATCGCGGTAAATTCAAAAATCGTCATGTATCTTTAGAGGCGTATGTGATGAGTAAAAAAATGTTTATCGAATTAGTCTATCTGGCGCAAAAAACCAGTTCTTTATACACCTTGAAAGATGTGTTGAGTGATAGTATCGATACACTTAGAATGATCGGTTATCCGCTACATGGTTATGTTGCATGCATCAATACAATTGAAGCGTATTTCAAAGCGAGTTTGGAACTGATCTGCTATGAAAAATCTAAAGAACTTTTCAACGCAGAATGGCCGATCCATACGCGCACCAATGATTCATGTCCGACTACCTACTCCGCTTTGGCAGATGTTAAAGCCTCGACGATTGCGAACGGGTGTTTCATTGAAGGAGAGATCATTCACAGTGTGCTCGGACGTGGCGTCATTGTGAAACCAGGGGCAATAATCGAAAATTCAATTATCCAGTCCGGTGCTACAATTGGTGAAAACGTTCATCTTAAAAATGTGATCGTCGATAAGAACGCTCGAATACAACATATCAAAGAATTGATCGGCGAGACTGCGCAACCAATCTACGTCAAACGTAGAGATAATATTTGAGGCAACTATGAAAAAAATCCTGTTTGTAGCGGCTGAAGGTCTGCCGTTTGTAAAGACCGGTGGATTAGCTGATGTGATCGGCTCCTTACCCGAGCAGTTAAGTGACGAAGGTTATGAAGTATCCGTGGCCATGCCGCTATACCTCAAAACAGCCAGAACGCAACACCATACGCTGACTAAACTGATTACTTTTCCAATTGAGGTCGGGAAGATCCAATCCGTTGCGACGGTCTATAGTCGTTTGGTCGGAAGAGTGACTTATTATTTGGTTGAACATGCAGGCTATTTCGAACGTGATGGTTATTATGGTTATCCGGATGACGGAGAACGTTTCGCCTTTTTCCAACATGCAGTATTACGCATGATCCAAGAAAAAGTGATCGTACCTGATGTTCTGCATTGCCATGATTGGCATACAGGGTTGATACCACTATTGGCACGAACGTTGTATAACGATCCGAAACACAAGTTATTGACGCTCTTTACGATCCATAACCTGGCTTTCCAAGGGAATTTCCCGTACGGTATGCTGGAAAGTTGTGTGGGGGTATCCAATAGCTACTATTTTGACGGAACTTTGCGTTTTCATGATGGTATCAGTTTTATGAAAGCCGGGATTCTTTACAGTGATATCGTAACGACAGTTTCCGAAACCTATGCGGAGGAAATTCTTACACATGATTTCGGTGAACATATGGAAGATGTATTACGCATGCGCAAACGTGATTTATACGGGATCGTGAATGGAATCGATACCGCATTGTGGGATCCAAAGACCGACAAAGCATTAGCTCTCAACTATGATCTGCGCTTGGTGGCCAAAGGCAAGACAGCGAATAAGACGGCGATCCAACGTGAACTCGGATTACGAGAAGATCCAAATGCATTTGTTATTGCGATGGTATCACGATTGACCGGTCAAAAGGGCATACATCTAGTTCTTGAATCTATGAATGAAATCATGGGTTGGGATCAACAACTGATTATTTTGGGTACCGGTGACAGTGCTACGGAAGATGATCTTAAGTCGATTGAGTTTAGATTTCCTCATCGAGCGGTGTTCTATTGCGGTTATCATGAGGAATTAGCTCATCGTATTTATGCAGGGGCAGATTTACTTTTGATGCCTTCGGCTTTTGAACCTTGCGGAATATCGCAGTTGATCGCTATGCATTACGGAACCCTTCCGCTTGTGCGTGAGACCGGGGGTCTCAAAGATACTGTTGATTCCTATAACGAATACACTGGAAAAGGAACTGGTTTCTCTTTTGGTACATTCTCCGGTAATGATTTCCGACATGTGTTGCGTTATGCGAATGATACCTTCTATAAGAAACCCGAAGAATTCAAGGATATGGTTAAACAGGCTATGAAAAAAGATGTGAGTTGGCGTAAATCAGCCAAGGAATATGCCCGTCTGATCGAAAAGAAATATAACCAAAAAGCGTAGTGATACGCTTTTTTAAACCTCTCTAATGAAAGCGCTTAACTTGTGAGAAAGTTATCATATTCATACAAAAACATTTACTAAGAATGCGTAAAATGCTATAATTCATGTGACTACAAGGAGGATGTAGATATGGCAAAACAGACTGTGCGTGACCTAGAAGTATCAGGAAAACGCGTCATCGTTCGTGTCGATTTTAATGTTCCGATTAAAGAAGGTAAAATCAAAGACGATAATCGTATCGTACAAGCCCTGCCTACCATCAATTATTTGGTAGAAAAAGGTGCAAAAATCATCTTACTGTCTCACTTAGGTAAAGTTGATCACAAAGATCCTGCTCAGACGGTAGCCGACAAAGCCAAGAATAACATGGCTCCGGTGGCAGTTCGTTTAGGTGAATTGGTAAAAGCCAAAGTTACATTCGTAGATGAGACACGCGGTCCTAAATTAGAAGCGGCTGTCGCAGATCTTAAAGACGGCGAAATCATCTTGATGCAGAACACACGCTATGAAAAGGGAGAGAGTAAAAACGATCCTGAATTATCCGCTTATTGGGCGAAATTAGGCGATTTGTTTGTAACCGATGCATTTGGTTCCGTACACAGAGCACATTCTTCCACTGTCGGAATTGCGGAAATCCTGCCGTCAGCTTTAGGGTTCTTGGTAGAAAAAGAAGTATTGATGCTTGGTGCTGCTGTATACAATCCGAAGCGTCCGTTTGTGGCGATTTTGGGTGGTGCTAAAGTATCTGATAAGATTGCGGTTATCGACAATTTGTTGAAAATTGCAGATAAAGTCTTGATTGGTGGCGGTATGGCGTATACGTTTATGAAAGCCGAAGGAAAAGAAATCGGTAAATCCTTATTAGAAGCAGACCGTCTTGACATGGCTAAAGATTTCCTCGTACGCGGAGCCGGTAAATTGGTTCTTCCGGTTGATAATCTGGCTGCCAGTGCATTTGCGGAAGATGCAGATGTACAAATCGTAGACAACGATCACATCCCGGCTGATTATATGGGATTGGATATTGGACCTAAAACCATTGAATTATTTAAAAAAGAACTCGCTGGTGCCAAAACTGTTATTTGGAACGGACCGATGGGCGTTTTTGAGATGAAGCCGTTTGCAAAAGGTACACTTGAAATCTGTACTGCTATTTCCGAACTCCCTGACGCGATGACCGTTATCGGTGGTGGAGATTCCGCAGCTGCTGCGATCCAATTGGGATTCAAAGAAAAATTTACATGGATTTCGACCGGAGGCGGAGCTTCCTTAGAGTTTATGGAAGGCAAAGATTTACCGGGTATATCAGTCATTCAGGAGAAAAAATAAATGAGAAAGCCGATCATTGTAGGGAATTGGAAGATGAATAAGACGATTGCGGAAGCCGTTAGTTTTGTTGAAGCAGTAGAACCTTTGCTTCATGATGATGCGGATTTCGGAGTCGGTACAGGATTCTTAGCATTACAAGGGAGTGTAAAATCAGCTAAAAATTTAATTATTGCAGCTCAAAATGTCCATTTTGAAGAAAGCGGAGCCTTTACCGGTGAAGTTTCGGTAAGCATGCTGAAAGAAGTTGGCGTTAAGTGGTGTATTATCGGTCATTCGGAACGTCGTCAGATGTTCAATGAAACCGATGAAACAGTGAATAAAAAGGCCAAGAAGTTATTGGCGAACGGTATACTGCCAATCTTGTGCTGTGGGGAAACCTTAGCGCAGTTTGAAGCAGGCGACACTGAAAAAGTTGTTCGCAGTCAAGTTAAAGCAGGATTAGACGGATTGAATCCGGAAGATGTTGCGAAACTTGTTCTTGCTTACGAACCTATCTGGGCGATCGGTACCGGAAAGAATGCGACAAAAGAAATCGCTCAGAGCACATGTGCAATCGTACGTGATGAAGTGAAAGAAATCTTTGGTCGTGAAGTGAGTGAAAAAGTCAGAATCCAATACGGCGGATCGGTCAAACCGGAAAACATTAAAGAGTATATGGCCGAACCGGATATCGATGGAGCCTTGATCGGCGGAGCTTCCTTAAAGGTTGATTCGTTCAAAGCAATCATCGACGCTGTAAAAGCATAAAAACTTACTTGAAGTAATGGTAATCAAAGGAGGATTTAACGATGCCAATTATTATTGATGTATATGCCCGTGAAGTCATTGACTCACGCGGTAATCCGACAATTGAAGTAGAAGTAACAACTGATTCAGGCGCATTCGGAAGAGCGATGGTACCAAGTGGTGCATCAACCGGCGAACGCGAAGCATTGGAACTCCGTGATGGCGATAAAACCCGTTTCGGCGGTAAAGGCGTATTGACAGCTGTCGATAACGTCAACGATATCATTTCCGAAGCTGTTATCGGTATGGATGTTACGGATCAAAACGGTGTTGATCAATTGATGATCGAACTTGACGGAACCTCAGACAAATCACGTTTAGGTGCTAATGCGATTTTGGGTGTTTCAATCGCCTGTGCAAAAGCAGCAGCTGATTACTATAACATGCCTTTATACAAATACTTAGGCGGATTCAACGCTAAGACGCTACCGGTTCCGATGATGAATGTCATGAATGGTGGGGCTCACTCGGATTCATCCGTTGATTTACAAGAATTTATGATCATGCCGGTCGGTGCTACAAGCATCAAAGAAGCCGTCCGTATGGGTTCAGAAACATTCCATGCATTGGCTAAGATACTGAAAGCTAAAGGCTACAGTACATCTGTCGGTGATGAAGGTGGATACGCTCCTAATCTTAAGAGTAATGAAGAACCTCTTGAATTAATGATGGAAGCTGTTAAACTTGCCGGTTATGTTCCGGGCGTCGATATCTGTTTCGCCATGGATCCTGCCGCTAGTGAATTCTATGATGTTGAAAAGAAAGTTTATATCTGGAAGAAGAGCGGCGGTCGTGTATTGACGACTGACGAACTGATTCAATTCTATGTTGACCTTTGCGAAAAGTACCCGATCGTCTCCATTGAAGATGGTCTTGCGTTCGAGGATGACTCGTCCCGCTCCGTCGGC
>JBBRCP010000088.1:0-6800 GCA_038204785.1 Erysipelotrichales bacterium | reverse complement strand
CAACCTCTAATCTTTCTTAAATCCTTTTCATCGCACAGCTCGTCTGTGCTTTTCGCTCTGCTTTCTTACGTAGTTCAAGATGTCTTTGTAAATATCCTCAATTAGCTGTTTTTTCTATTGACAGTTAATAGTTGGTCTTATAACGTGCTTATTCTACTTGTTTTATAAGAAACTTGCAAGTACTCTATAAGAGTAGACGAAACAGTTGATGAAATCAATAAAATCGAACGGGAGAAAACTATGATACATCCATTTTCACGAACAGAACTTTTGATTGGATCGGCGGGTCTCGAACGACTTAAACGTGCCCATGTCGTCGTATTCGGTATAGGTGGAGTCGGATCATTTACGGCGGAAGCACTCATACGTTCAGGACTAGGAACCATAACGATCATTGATGATGATACTCTCAACCTGACAAACCTTAACCGACAATTGATCGCACTTCATTCGACACTGGGCCAACCCAAAGTAGAGGTCATGAAAAACCGTTTACTCGATATCAACCCAGTTGCGACTGTTCATGCGGTACAATGTTTTTATAACACAGAAAGTTATGATACAATCGACCTCAGTCAGTACGATTATGTGGTCGATGCGATCGATACGATCACATCTAAACTTGAAATGGTTGTGCGTTGTCAAAAACTGGGGATTCCACTTATATCAAGTATGGGTGCCGGTAATAAACTGGACCCGACCCGTTTTGAAATATCAGATATTTATAAGACATCGGTTTGTCCGGTCGCTAAGGTGATGCGAAAAGAATGCAAAACACGAGGTATCAAGAAGTTAAAAGTTGTTTACTCGAAAGAAGAACCTATCAACATCTATGAAATCGATGTAAGTGAACCGAATGCAGTGCATCGCAAACGTCAAACACCAGGCAGTATTGCCTTTGTGCCATCTGTCGTTGGATTGATCCTTGCATCGGAAGTTGTGAAAGATCTGTTACAGGGTGTAGATGTATAAACCGCTAAACATGATATAATATATAAAGCAAACACCTTATAAAGGGGGATTTATGGAAAAAGAATTAAAAATAGCCGTCTTGATCGACGCAGACAATGTATCAGAAAAATATGTGAAGGTAGTATTTGACGAAGTCTCCAATCACGGAACACCGACCTATAAACGAATCTACGGAGATTGGACCAAGCCGCAATTTGCGGTATGGAAAAGTGTTCTGTTGAACTATTCGATTTCACCGATTCAACAATATGCGTATACGACCGGCAAGAATGCCACGGATGCGGCATTGATCATTGATGCCATGGATATTCTGTATTCACAGAATGTCGATGGATTCTGTATCGTTTCAAGTGATAGTGATTTTACTCGATTAGCGAGTCGTCTTCGTGAAGCAGGTATGTATGTATTGGGGATGGGTGAAAAGAAAACACCGACTCCGTTTATTGCTGCCTGTGAAAAATTCAAATATCTAGAAGTATTATTAGGTCAACAAGAACCTGTAACTGAGATGTCCAGTGATAAAGCACCGATCAATAGTGTCAAAAAAGTCAAAGAGAAAACCGGAATGGCATCTTTAAGTGAATTAATCGAAACGATCAAAACAATTATTACAGAAAATTCTGATGAAGACGGATGGGCATTCTTAGGTGAAGTAGGGAATACATTGAATAAACGTTATCCGGATTTCGATACTCGTAACTATGGATATCCAAAATTAACACCGTTTATGTCTTCACTTAAAGAATTTGAGATTCAATCACGTAAAACAAGTAATCCGAACATTACACACAAATACGTTCGCAACCAATAGATTGGAGAATCCTATGAATGAATTTTTCGAATGCCGAGATGTTTCACTGCGACGGTATAACACACTACGGTTAAACGCAACAGCAGCTCTTGTTTATTTGCCGCTGACGTTGGCTGGATTAAAAGAAGTTTTGGTGCTTACACAACATAAAAAACAAATTCTGATCGGCAAAGGAAGCAACATTCTTTTTACTAAAGACTATTATGATGATTCATATGCTTTTATCGTGACGTCATTGGATGATGAGATCGAATTGAATTCAACCGAGATCGTTGCACAAGCCGGTGTTAGTCTTTACCAATTGGCATGGTTTTGTGTTGAAAAATCAATCGGCGGCTATGAGTTCGCGGAAGATATCCCGGGAACAGTCGGCGGTGCACTGATCATGAATGCAGGGCAATATGAATTTACCATCGGAAGTTATGTAAATTGGATCGATGTCTACCTACGTGATGAAAAAAAATTCATGCATATTGTACCAAATGATGATTTTTTTACTTACCGTCATTCGCAATTGGTCGATCGACATGCGATCGTATTGGCGTGCGGACTTAAGATCCAAGCAGGTAATTATCAAGATAGTTTAGATGAAGTGTTAAAACTAAAAAAAGAGCGCTATCGCAAACAACCAAGGAACTACCCCAATGCCGGAAGTGTATTCAAGCGACCGGTCAAAGACGGAATGACATATTATGTTTGGAAATTATTTGAAGAAGTTGGCCTCCGCGGATTCAGAATCGGAGACGCGGAAGTATCGGCAAAACATCCCGGGTTTATTGTGAATTTGGGGGATGCCACGCAAAATGATGTGCTTGACTTGATTGAAGAATGCAAGAAACGTGTTTTTGACGAATTTGGGATAGAACTTCATTTAGAATGGAAATGTATTGAGTAAGCTCGAAGGAAAAACTATGAACAAAAAAGCAATACTTTTCGGGGTAAAAACACCCGATGCTGTTGATTTTGATAATTCGATCAATGAAACGGCGGAATTAATGAAAGCCTGCGGGCTGGATGTGATGCAGATCGTCACCCAGTCATATTCGTCGACTCGTACACCGCATTATATCGGCCAAGGGAAGATCACCGAACTCATTACAGCCTGTGAAGCACAGGAAGCAATCGTTGCGGTCGCTGCTCATGAACTGACGGGTTCGCAAATGCGCAATCTGCAGGAACTGATTCCGGTTGAGATTATTGATCGTACCCAATTGATTCTTACGATCTTTGCGGAGAGAGCGCAAACCAGCGAAGCCAAGATCCAAGTCGAAATGGCTAACCTGCAATATCAATTACCTCGTATCAATAGTACTAAACTATCTCAAGAACGCCAACAAGGCGGTGGTGTTCGTAATCGTGGAACGGGTGAAACTCGTACAGAAATCGATAAACGACGCTTGGAATCAAAACTTCAAGAACTTCATGAAATGCTTGATGCAATGGAAATCCAGCGTTCAACGCAACGTAAACGTCGCAAAAAACAACAATTACAGACGGTTGCGATCGTCGGTTATACAAACTCAGGGAAATCAACGCTATTGAATGCCATGTTGACGCAGTATCAGGGTCAGATTGATAAAGCAGTGCTTGAGAAAGACATGTTGTTTGCGACCTTGCAAACCAGTGCCAGACGCATCACGTTACCAAATCGTCGCGATATCATCTTGACGGATACAGTTGGTTTTGTTAGCAACTTGCCGCATACGTTGATCAAAGCATTTCGTTCGACACTTGAAGAAGTTAAAGAAGCCGATCTCTTATTGCATGTGGTGGATTATTCGAATCCCAACCATGAAAATCAAGCCAAGGTAACGCTTGAAACATTGAAAGAAATCGGAGCTGCCGATATACCGTTACTTACAATATTCAACAAGATCGATAAAGTTGATGGACTGATTCCCGATGCTACGGAAAATTCAATTTTTATCAGTGCCGTTAATCGATTGAATTTAGATTTGTTGGCGCAGAAAATCATCGAATATTTGGGTTCGCAACTCGAAACAAAAACATTCTTTGTCTCTTATCAGCACGAAGCAATCAGAGCTGAGATGATGAAGAAATTTGAAGTCTTAAAATCTGAATCGAATGATGAGGGTACATTGTTGACGCTAAGAGCTTCCAAACAACAGTTGGATCCTTATACAAGCTATATATTTGATGAAAAATAAGTGAAAACAGCAAGATAACCTTATTTTTTAGTTGAGTGAGTGTTATCTTTATAGAAGTACATTTATCAGCGAAAAGTCGCTAAAGGGGAATTTGAATGATTATTACAACCACACCTTCGATCGAAGGAAAAAGAATCATCGCTTATAAAGGAATGGTATTCGGGGAAATTGTGTCAGGTGTCGATTTCGTTAAAGATATGGCAGCCGGAATTACTAATTTCTTCGGCGGTCGATCAGGTTCTTATGAAGGAGAACTAATCAAAGCACGGGAAGATGCAATTCGTGAAATGCAAATGCGCGCTATGACATTGGGGGCTAATGGTATCGTAGGTGTCGATATCGATTATGAAGTGTTGGGCCAATACGGAAATATGCTGATGGTGACGGCGTCAGGCACTGCCGTTGTAGTTGAGTAAATGAACAAACAAAAAAGTTTACGAGTGATCAATGTATTGATCGCCATCCTGATACTTCTATTGGCTGGAACAGCTGCATTTAATGAAACGATACCCTATAACATTTATAGTAAGATCCATCCATTGATTGGATATCTGCTCGCTACTTTTGTATTGTTGCATGTTTATCTTAATTTCAGTTGGATCAAGGCTAATTATCTAAAACCTTCAAAACCACATACAGGACCGCTTAGTCCTGCGATGCAGCGCCAGAAATGGTTGAAGATGATCAATTCGGCACTTCCTATTATGTTGATCTGGTTGGTAGCCACCGCACTGTTGCGAAAGTCGATTCCCCATGAGATTCATGAAGTTATCCATGGGTTTACCGGATTTGCGATGACCGGCTTGATTTTATTCCATGTCTATCTTAATTTTGGTTGGATTAAATCAAATTATCTGAAAAAAAGAACTGGAAAAGCGTAACTTCGGTTACGCATTTCATTACGATGGCATTGACCATAACGAGGTGAACGATGATCTATCTAGATTACTCAGCGACGACACCGATGGATCCCGAAGTACTTCGGACCTTTTGTGAAGTTGAAACAGAATGTTTTGCGAATGCGAATTCTCCGCATTTTCTTGGTCGCCAAGCGGATGAACGAATCAAGGATTGTTTGAGAGAAATCAGTCAATTACTACATGTTTTACCGGAAGAGATCATTTTTACTTCCAGTGCCTCGGAAGCCAATAATTTAGCGATTAAAGGTTTCGCAGAAAAACATCCAAACTTGCGTCATATCATCACATCACCACTGGAACATTCATCCGTAGTTGCGACACTCGGAGTTCTTCAGAGAGATGACTATGATGTCGAGATAGTCGACTTGGATGAGCACGGAAGATACGATCTCACTTCACTTGCATCACTGATCCGTTTTGATACGTTGATGATCAGCTTGGTCGCTGTCGATAGTGAAACAGGCATTCGTCAACCAGTCGAAGAAGCCGCTAAACTAGCTAAACAACATCACATCCTATTCCATTGTGACTTAACACAGACCATTGGAAAATGCAAAGTTGATATGACAGACATGGATCTGGCAGTTTTTTCTGCACATAAATTTTATGGACCGAAAGGCATCGCCGCACTGATTAAAAAGAAACCCATCACCTTAAAACCAATGATATGCGGGGGGCATAGTACGACTGTTTATCGCAGCGGCACGCCAGCCACAGCACTGATCGCAGCACTATCGAGGGCACTGTTGATCGCAGAGACCGGGTTGGATGAACACTATCATAAAGTAGAAATATTGCGAACTTATCTGCTTGATCGATTTAGCGGGTTAGATGGCGTTGACATCAACTCCAATGAATATTCGATACCACACATCTTGAATATAAGCATTCCGGGGACTGATCCTGAAAAATGGATTCAATGTCTTTCAGAACAGGGTATTTATCTTTCATCGAAAAGTGCCTGCAGTGGGAAAGAAAACTTCTCGCATTCTGTTTATGCGATCACCCATGACGATGCACGTGCGACGTCTTCATTACGGATCAGTCTTTCGTATAAAACCGAATTAGTTGAATTACGAAGGTTTGTTGATGTGTTTGAACGATTCTTAAGGGATGGATCTTGCCGATGAAACTAACCATGATTTCTGCTGTTTGGTGTCCGGCCTGTTTGATTATGAATAAACGAATGAAAGAAGTCATCAAAGACTACCCGGAATGGACTTTCGAGAAATTAGATTTAGATATGGATGAAGAAAAAACTGACTCTTTGAATGTTGGAAAGACATTACCTGTTTACATTATCAGTGATGATTCAAACGTTGAAATCCGTCGCTTGAGGGGTGAAAAGACCGTTAAACAACTTCATGAGGAACTATTCGATGCGAAATAAACTAATAGCTTTACTCTTATTTATCACCCTCTTAGCCAGTACACTATTGCCGGTGGGTGCTTTGGATAAGAAAGTGAATATCTATGTTTTCTATTCACGTACGTGCATTCACTGTGCGGCCGAAGAAGTATACTTAGACAAGCTCAAAACGGAAGACAGTTCGCTCAGTGTCTATCGTTATGAAATCACTGACAGTAAAGAGAATCAGGACTTAATGAAGAAAGTCGGCGATCTGCTGAATACCAATATTAGTACCGTTCCGTTTGTGATCATCGGAAACCGGACGATCACAGGGTTTACCGAAGGGGTCAGTGATGTCAGTATCAATCGTGCGATTTCCTACGTTAAGGAAAATAATGTTCGCGATCTGGTCGGTGAAATGCTGGGAGTCGTCAAACCGTCCACCGGTGGTGAAACAACCGACAACACGTCAACAGTGACACTTCCATTTTTTGGAACAGTCGATGCCAGCCGTATCTCACTACCTTTGATGACAATCATATTAGGTACATTGGATGGGTTTAACCCTTGTGCCATGT
>JBBRCP010000087.1:0-6991 GCA_038204785.1 Erysipelotrichales bacterium | reverse complement strand
TGAAGAATTACTAAAGTAACTCTTAAGATGTTACTTAACAGAATAGGATTTGAATCGTAAATGTCCTGATTAGTGGACAGCGATATGAGGGAAGTCGGTGTATAATGAACCAAGTTAATGAGGTTCAAATGAAAAATCAAGACATCACATCCCGTATCACACTACTGACTTCCTTTCAAAAAGAGAAACTCTACCGTGAAATCCTCTATTTCTTTCAATTCAACGAAAGGATATCTGATGTATCCGTCTCGCCCTGTCCGGTGTGTGGAGTGATGGAACCTCGTATTATCAAAAAGGGACTTCTTAAAGGGAAACAACTCTATCAATGCAAGGAGTGTAACCATAAGTTTGTTGTCTCACGCAGGAAACTGAGTTACTATTCGCAACAGACCTCCGATGTTTGGGCGACCGTCATTCTGGATACATTGAATGCCGTCCCGATGCATACGACTGCGGCAGACATCAATCGATGTTCAGTCACAGTGTTCAATATGCGACACAAGTTTCTTATGTTGCTTGAACAGCGGATTGAAGAGCAGGATGGATTCATGGATGGCATCGTGGAAATTGATGCGACATACATCCCAGATAGCTATAAAGGGGTTAAACGAACGACGGGCAGAAAAGCGAGAAAACATGGGGGATTAGCCGAAAAATGAGGATTGTCTGAAGAAAAACTGTGCATTTTCATGGGAACTAATCGAATTGGCAGTGAAGTTGCACTCTGCGTCAACCGGGCGAAGCCCAGTTTGCTGGAAGTGATTGAAGTCTTCGGTTCTTCCATTAAAGATAAATCGATGTTGATCAACGATGGGCTCTTCTCAAATTACGAACTGATCAAGCAAAAACACTTGACCAGTATGATTGTCTCGGATCACCATGAGTACAACGAAGTACTTCATCTGAATACCGTGAACAACATTCATTCGGGATTCAAGGACTTATATCGATTTTATCGGGGTGTTTCCTCAAAGTATCTGAATCGTTATCTTGCGCTTTATGTGTTCATGCGTCGCTTCATCGGTATGAATAACCAAGAAAAACTAATGGTATTTCTTCAGAAAACAAAAGATACCCTTGTATCATTCACAAATCAAAGTGTGAAAACGCAGAATCTATTGATGATATAAGGGTTTATGATCCATCAGGTCCTATTCTGTTAAGTTACACCACTCTTAATCGAAAGTTTTAATCTCAACGTTTCGATTTTTTTGAACTCAGTAATTTCAGTTCTTTCTCAACTACCGGAACAACAGCCATCATAACCATGATGCTTAATCCCATATGGATCAAACTCAATGTTTCTTCATCTAACGGGATAATCAGTTTACTGATCATGATAACCCCTGCCAACATCACCGACCATCGTTGCCAATGTTTACCGGCACGATTATTGGCGAAATTCCAATTTGCCTGGCTTTTCATTGAGGCTATTGTTCGGTATCCCATCCAGGAATTTATTTTTTTGGGTGGTCGAACAATAAAGAGACTACCGAGTATAAACATCACAAGCGGTATCGTTAGATCCATGATCCAATAATAGAGATTGTTCATACTAAAGTTCTTTTCATAAATCTAAGCTTACAATAATTTTTCATTGGGAATACTGATCATCAAGGTCATTGCACCTTCAATGGTCAATGTATCTTGTCCATTGAGAACAATAAAATGTGTTCCTTTTTTTACTTCGATTCCGTTAACGTTTCCTGATCCTTCGATACAACCGACAATGATGTAAGCTTCATTATAAACATATTTGCCGGCATCTGCACATTCGATTTTACTCAACGAGAAATACTCGCATTCCACAAACCGGGTAACAGAAAGTGAGCCGTTCTGTGTATATTGGGGATGAACTTCAGCGATTCCTTGCGGTACAGTCGTCACATCCATTGCTTTATCCAAATGCAAAGCACGGGGATTACCTTGATCATCTGTACGGTGATAATCATAGACTCGATACGTAATATTAGAATTCTGTTGCACTTCATAGATCAAAGTACCGCTGCAGATCGCATGGATCATCCCTGATGGAATAAAGAAGAAATCTTTGGGCTTGATCGTAATCACGTTCATGAGTTGATCAAACTCTTCTTTGTCGATCAATTCACGTAACTCTAGTTTGGTTTTAGCGTGATGTCCCATCACCATCTTTGTTTCTTTCGGACAGTCCAATACATACCAACATTCTGTTTTACCATATGAATTTTCATAGATTGCCGCATATTCATCATTCGGATGCACTTGGACGCTTAAATCTTGATTGGCATCGATGATTTTGATCATGAGCGGAAATTTCATGTTTTTTCCGTTTCCGAACAATGATCGGTTATTTTTGTAAACTTCAGACAATGTTTGTCCTTTCAATTCTCCGTTGGAGATTCGAGCATCTCCTTCGGGATGAGCACTGACAACCCATGCTTCTCCCGTTTTATCACTGGGTAGTTCAAATCCGAATGAATCATGTAATTTCGTAGCACCCCAGATCATTTCTTTAAATATCGGTTCTAACACTAAAATCGATTGCATAACTATTACCTCCGCTTATGAGACTATTGTATCAAATTAATGTCGACTTGATTGAATTTTTTGCGAAAAAAATAAACGGGATTGACCGTTTACTTTTTAGAGGATTGTTTTCTATTGTTGACGCGGTTTTCTTTCAATATTTCGAAATACGTTGTTTTATTTTCCTTTAATGTTTCATTACGATTTTGGATCGCATCTTTGATTTCGGTTTTCTTTTCCGTCATCACTTGTTTTCTGATCTCAGCTATTTGTTCTTGAGTCATACCTTCCGTAATACGACTATCAATTTCGGTTTGAATATCCGCCTTGAACGCAACCATTTTTTCTTTGGTCACTTCGATCAACGCTTTCTTAGCTTCTTGATAGCTTGTCTTCAATTCAGTATTTTCAGCACGGTTCGCGGTACGAATATCATTGACCTGACGCATGATGTTTTTGACGGATTCGTGTATCATATCCTCAAACACCAAGGTCGGATAAACAGCAACGATATTCCGAACAAACATTACCTTCCCATTACTTACACCATACGTAATCGCATCGGCTTTGGCTTGATCGGTAATTCCATTACTGATCACTTCGCCTTCAATCTCTTTTTCTTTTAAATGTTCTTCAACGGTTGTTTTCAGATCTTCTTGTTTTTCGGTACGTTGAACACCTTCTGAACCGTATACTGTTAATAAAACTGCATTATCATTGTCAGCCTGGGTAATGTAACCTGTTTTAATCGCTTCATCCACCAAGTTGTTCAAGGCAGTATGAAGTGATTTGAAGTTCAAATTCACACCACTGGTCAGAACAGCAGCTTCCTCATTCAAAGGTGTGACTTCGACAACATAATTAAATACATTGGTTGAAATCATGATACTTGGATTGATATCTAAACTAACATAACTGACCGGTGTTACCACCATATACGCACTGATCGCCAGCACTAATCCAGTTGACAAACCCACTAAGATTTTCGCTAACCCTCGTTTTTGTTTGTTTTTCTCAATTGAGTGAAGAATAGTGGTCTTTGTTGTAGCTTTATTAAATTTTGTTTCATAAGCTTCATTGATTGTTTTCATCTAAATCTCCTTTCAGTGCTTCCTCACGAAGTTTTTTCAAACTTCGATACAAGCGTGTTTTTACTGTATTCTCGCTGATTGAGAACAGTTCCGATAGTTCCTTTAGGGTATAACCCAAACGGTAATGCCCAAATAGAATCTTTTGACTCAGAACGTCAAACTTCTCGATACACTCAAATAACTGTTCTACGGTCATGTGTTGAATCAAAAGTTCGTTTTCAGCTCGCGGATCGGGGATATTCTCCCATTCGCTGCCGAATTCGTCACTATCATCCATTTGAACCGACATGAACTGCTTCTTGCTCATCTTTTGAAGTTCATGCTTCGCCATTGTGATCAAATAGGCTTCAGGTTCATTGATGCTTTCAATACCTTTCTTACGTAGTATCTCGTAAAAGGCGATGAAAACATTTTGGACGATATCCTGAACATCCGCAATTCGTGATGCATGCAATCCGACATAGCCAAGGACTGACCCATAATGCGCGTCATATACTTCCAGAAATACTGCATCTGCTTTCGGTTTCATGGGTTACCTCACTATAGAAGAGAGTGTTAAAGGAGAAATAGTTTCAAACTTATAACCATTGATGAAATACACGGAGATAAACTGCTTTGACAATCTGTAAAAGAATCGCATAACCCAGTAGCAGTAATGTCAGATAAACAAAATAAACCTGCGGCAGTGCTGCCATTGAAATCGCTGAACTTAAGGGTGAAAAAGGCAAATAGATACCTATTGCCATCATGACCATCGTCATTAAGATCACCTGCCACGCCGCCCGACTTTGAATAAACGGAATCCGCTCGGTACGAATCAGATGGATGATTAATGTTTGTGATAAGAGACTTTCAATAAACCAACCCGTCTGAAATAGTGTGACATATTTTAGGTTTGAGGCATCGTTAAATTTGAAGACATAAAAGAGAATAGCGAATGTGGCAATATCAAAAATTGAACTTACCGGGCCGATAAACAACATGAAACGACGAATGGAGAATGCATCCCATTTACGGGCTTTCTTAAGATATGAAGCATCCACATTATCCCAAGGAATCGTGGTTTGGGAGATATCGTACATCAGGTTCAACAATAATATCTGTAACGGAAGCATCGGTAAAAACGGTAAGAAGGCACTGGCAACCAGGACACTCAGCATGTTGCCGAAATTCGAACTGGAGGTCATTTTGATGTACTTTACGATGTTTCCGAAAATCTTGCGGCCTTCTTCGACACTTTGCGATAAAATATGTAAATCTTTTTCAAGCAGAATGATATCGGCAGCAGCTTTTGCGATGTCAACTGCGGTATCTACCGAGATCCCCACATCGGCTGCTCGTAAGGCGGGTGCATCATTGATACCGTCCCCCATGTATCCAACTGTATGGCTTGATTTGAGGGCTATAACGACACGTTCTTTCTGTAAGGGTGTCAGTTTACTGAACACGATGGTTTCTTCGGCTATCGCCTTTAATTGTTCATCATCGAATTTCTCAAGATCACTCCCCAACACCATTTTACTTCCATCAAGCCCTACCAAAGCACAGATCCTCGCTGTAACGATCGGATTATCACCGGTCAAGATCTTGATTGCGATTCCTTGTTCTTTTAATTGGCTAAGAGCGTCTTCAGCTGTCTCTTTGGGTGGATCATACATTCCCAAAAGTCCGACCAAGGTCATTTCGGATTCATCTTTGATACTGAATTCACCGGCTTTCGTAACATCGACTTTATAAGCGATCGCAAGATCGCGCATCCCTTCCGAATTCAGTGCTGACGCTAACTCTTTAAGTTCATTTTTACGCTTGTCTGTGAATTCAACATCTTCACCTTTAATCCGAACTTTCGTACAAATATCGAAAATCTCCTGTACTGCTCCTTTGGTGATCAGTTCATGTTCATTATTATCTTCTGTCAACAACACCGAAAGCCGACGACGTTGAAAATCAAAAGGTAACTCATCCACTTTAGTGATACCGATGATCTTATCTGTGAGGTTTTCTTCTTGAGCTCTTTTGACGATAGCTCTGTCGATAACGTCTTTCATACCGGTCTGAAATGTACTGTTTAAATAAGCAAAAATCAACACATTAAGATCTTCATTCCCTTCTGCATTGATAAATCGAGTGATCTGAATATTGTCTTGCGTCAGTGTACCCGTCTTATCGGTACACAGGATATCCATCTCACCGAAAGTCTGGATCGCATCCAAACGCTTAACAATCGTTTTACGTTTCGCAAGTGCAACTGCGCCCTTAGCTAAATTCGTTGTGACGATCATCGGTAGCATTTCAGGCGTCAGACCCACCGCAACGGATAGTGAAAATAATAGTGCTTCCAACCAATTCCCTTTGAGAAAACCATTCAACAAGAAAACGATCGGAACCATGACCAACATAAATCGAATCAATAACCAACTGACTGAATTGACTCCTTTTTCAAAACTAGTAAGTCCTCTTTTAAGTTGGGTATGTCGACTAACGGCACCCAGATATGTCCGTGCTCCGGTCATGAGTATCAGTGCTTTGGCAGATCCGCTCACGACATGCGTTCCCATGAAGACCAAGCTTGGCCAATCAAACAACGAATGAGTACCTTCGTCGCTGCGGTTTGTTTTCTCAACGGGCAGCGATTCACCGGTCATCATCGACTGACTGACATATAGATCAGCACTTTCAATGATTCGGGCATCGGCCGGGATGATCGAACCGGCATTCAACAGTACGATATCCCCCGGAACCAATTCTTTCAGGTCGATCGAACATTCTTGTTTATCACGTAAGACATCGACCATATTTTTAGTCATTGACTCAAGCTTCTTGGTTTGTTCGGCACTGCGTCCTTCTTGAAAAAATTTCAGTGATCCACTGATCAGAATAATCGTAAAAATAATGATAATTGTCGCATAATTACGTTGTCCGGCGGCTTGTGTCAACACATTTGTAAGTAGTGTGATCAGTGATAGAAAAAAAAGTACACCCGAAAAAGGATTTATATAAGCTTTCATCAAGCGAATGAACCAAAGTTCCGGTTTATCACGGGGAATTTCGTTCAACCCGTAATCTGCGAGTCTGATTACAGATTCTTGATTCGATAAGCCGGTCTGTTCTGTTTTGAATTGAATCATTAGATCTTCAGATTTAACTTTACCGTAACTCATCCGTTGTTCATCGCTAAGTTTGACAATCTTTTTACTTGTATTTTCCATCATACACCTCATAGTTATCTATTATTTATCATACGCTATCCATGTTAACCATACAATCTTCATGAGGGTTAGTGTCAAATAAGTGTGGAATAAACAAGAAAGATAAGAGAGAGCGGATGAACAAACATCGGCTTTCTTCATTGTTGGGCGATAAGTCCTTTCAACCAACGGCTATGGGAAGAT
>JBBRCP010000086.1:0-6999 GCA_038204785.1 Erysipelotrichales bacterium | reverse complement strand
CATAGTAACGCCTTTTTACTACCGACTACTAAGGTGACATGAACTTTTGATTCTTTAATATGGAAATATCCAGGTGCGATCTCTTTAATAATCAGTTGCATCTTCCCACCTGCTTTCGTTTTACTATTATACCTTGAACTCGTGAATCAGACAATCAAAGTACTTAAATACCACTGTCTCCGTAGTTGGAAAGTACGCGCGCGCTCGGATCACTGACAGCGCAGTTTGGCCAATCAGCATTCGGCATCCAGTAGTCTTTGATCCATGAACTTCTGCCCGGATAAAACGATTCAAACAATTCACGATACAACAGTGCTTCCGTCGTCGCTGGTGGGCAATGAGGATAACGAACTTTCGCTGCTTCGACATCCTTTTCACTATATAGAGTTGCCGCATAGAGTTTAAGTTCATCCACCATCGAATGACCCACTGCATCTGAGAATGCTGCTTTCTCTCGCCATAAAATCGATTCAGGTAATAGTTTTTCGTTTTCAAACGCTTTGCGAAGCAGATATTTACCCTGACCGCTTGTGTTCATTTTTAGAGCCGGATCGATGGCAAGGACATCCCTTACGAAACTTAGGTCTCCGAAAGGGACACGTGCTTCTAAACTCCAAGCCGCAATACAGCGATCGGCGCGCAATACATCATAGATATATAATTCATTGATCCGCTTTTCACTTTCCTTCTGAAATGCATCGGCACTCGGTGCATAATCAGTATATTTATAACCAAACAGTTCATCGCTGATCTCCCCTGTCAACAAGACCTTGATCTTTGAGTTCTGATGAATGTAGCGGCATAACAGATACATCCCGAGGGAAGCACGAATCGTCGTAATATCAAAGGACTCCAAGTGATAAACCACATGTTTCAGCGCCTGCAGAACTTCCTCCATATTCATCACGACTTCATGGTGATTGCTGCCGATGAATTCAGCTACCTGTTTAGCGTATTTTAAGTCGATCGCATCTTTTTCCATACCGATCGCAAAAGTATCAATGGGTGCTTTGATCTGACGTTGAGCCAAAGCGCAAACAAGTGAAGAATCCAGACCTCCGCTAAGCAGAAATCCAACCGGTACATCGCTCATTAAACGTTTACTGACTGCCTGTGTCAGACCTTTACGGATCCGGGTATCGATATCGACCGGATCTTTTAGAATTTTTTGTATATGGGTAAGATGAGCATAATCTGTGAATGTACCGTTCATATAAACAAATCCCGGTGGAAATGGAACTACTTCATCGCAAATCTCATGGAGTGTTTTTGCTTCTGAAGCAAATGCGATCTTTTTTGTTTCTTTTAATCTACCGTAAAATAACGGACGAATTCCGATTGGATCACGGGCGGCAACAACTATCTTTTTCACTTTATCCCATAACACAAATGCGAACTCAGCATCAAGCTTCGCACACATACCAAGACCATACGCTTTATATAGAGGTAGTAATGTTTCGCAATCACTTTCCGAAACATAGGGAAACTCTGAGAATTTTGCTTTTATTTCAAGTTCATTGTAGATTTCTCCGTTACAAACCAATCGCAATGATTCAGTATCGAACGGTTGCATACCGTTTTCGCTCACATCCATAATGGACAAACGATGGAATCCGAACGAACCCCAACTCTCTTTCATCAGTTTATGTTGATCCGGTCCGCGGTGATCAATCGTCGTAAATGCTTTTAAGAGACTCTCTTCTCTAATTTCACCTTCAATAAACATAAATCCGCACATAGTTTTTCTCCTTTAGTGGTAAAAAAAACAGCATCCATCCCATAGGGACGAAGGCTGTGCTCCGCGGTACCACCCAGATTACCAAGTTAATGGTCTCTTTGTTCGATTCTAACAAACCGATTGATGTTTAACGGGTCAAGTCCGGTTTCCTCTACTTTACACGTAGTTCGAAGAAACAACTCCAAGGGGTTACATACAGATTGTTCCGGTTGGCCTTGCACCGATCCCAACTCGCTAGACGGACGATCTCTGTATACAGATCTTTTTCATAGTTTTCATAAGTTTACAATATAGTTTCAGAATTGTCTATACTTTTCTTACATTATCTATTTATTTTGATTATTTTCTTGAAAGTCAGATTTATTATCATTGATTTGTATCTTTTTTTCATGAAGCATCTGGTCAGGTACTTTCATACGACGGCGATTGAACGCGAAATATAAATTGCCGATCATACTGATGATTCCGATGATGATCATCAAATAACCGATTAATGGTAGAAGTTGTGCAATCGTTGAAAAAGGCTCACCGAATTTGAGATTGTCTCTTACAAATGTTTGGAAAACCAGTATCCACCCTAATCCGACCATAATTACAAATAATGAACTTTGGATTTGATTTCGCAAATTCTCGCGTCCTTGCTTCGTGAATTTCATAAAAAATTCCCCCTAGATAACTGAAGGCAAAACCACGAATGGAATATCTTGCTTCTGATTATCTCTATTATACCTAAATTTCACATATTATTACATAATTATTTTGGGTTTTCGAAAGAGCTTTTTTAATCCAACAAATAGAATGGAATGGATCAGGGAATAAGAGAAGCGAAAATTTAGTAAATCCTGATTACGGGTAATACAACTATATGTTTTATTGTATACTAAATACTAAAAAACTCCAAACATACGATTAATGTCTGGAGTTTAATGTTTCCATCATCGAATTGAATACGATCATCGTTACGATTGTATCCGGAGCGTTCACTTCTGGTTCTAATGAGAGCGAGCCATGATAGTCTTTTTCCTTTAACGAACGGAGAATGGTCTTATAATCGATATCCCCTTGACCTAAAATGACGTGTTTAAACGGTTTAGGTTCATGAAGGATGTATTTGTAATCTTTCACATGAATGTGTCCGATACATTTATAGATTAATTTCAATTCTTCCTCCAACGTGGAATTTAAGTACTTACGCGGAATGCGGTCTTTGACAGCACGATAACTATTTGCCGGATCCCATAATAATTGAAGTGCCGGGCTTTGAAAATGTTCAACGATTTTCTTCGTCATGGTTCCCTTTGGCAGATGGGAATAGGGACAATTTTCCAGCAATAATACCTTATTCCGTTTTTCAGCCATTCTGACAGGTTCACGTAGTTTTTCAATGATCAGAAATTGATCGTCATCATCGCCGATGATGATACGGTTATCTGGTGCTCTAAAAGGGAATATTCGAATATTCGGACAATCCAATCGATCCGCGATATCCAGCGTTCTTTTCAGCAATAATAAATGATCTTCATAACTCCCTTCGGAGACTGCAAACCCAGGGCTAAATTTACTCAGAATATCAGTTTGACGTAATGGAACCATCATAAATAACGTTGTCGCAAGACAAGTAAGTTGGATTTGGTTCTTACACAGGATCTCTTTAACTTTTGAGACTTCGTCATCCGACAATGTTTCTATCGTTTTACCCCACAAAGAATGCACTTCAACATGCGTATAGCCAAGCTTTTTACATTTTCGAAGGGCTTCTTCGAAATCTGAGTTCACCTGATCGGTGATGATACATCGTTTCATATTGCACCTCCATGTTTGTTAAAAGTTAATTATTTTACAAGTAATTAAAGTTTAAAACAACTGACTTCGTTTGTCAATGTATTAACAAATAACAATTGACTTAATTTCGTGCGTTACCGATAAAAGAAAACCTGCCTTTCGGCAGGTTCGGTATTACTTGATTTCAACCTTCAGATACTGTGCTTCAAACTCTTCCGAATTTAACGGTTTACTGAAGAAATATCCTTGAACTTCATCACAATGGAGCTTCTTGAGCAAATCAAGTTGAACTTGATTTTCGACTCCCTCAGCGATGACGCCCATCTCCATAATTTTGGTCATTGTGATGATCGCATTTAGAATCGATTCATCACGATAATCGAGTGTGATGTTGTCGATCAACGGTTTTGCGATTTTTACTCGTTGTATACTCAGATGTTTCAAATAGTTGAGTGATGAATAACCCGTCCCGAAATCATCGATTGAAATCGACATTCCTTTTTCAACGATCTGATTAAACATGTCATTCACAACTTCAAAATTGATTGCGATACTCTCCGTGATTTCAAGATCGATCCAGGAAGTTTTTGTATGATTCAGGTTGAGGCGTTGCGTTAATTTTTCGAGAAACATCGATGAAACCAATTGCTTATACGATAGATTAACCCCCATTTTCAGTTGTGTTTGATAATGCGTGTTCCATTCTGTAATCTGTTTGGAAGCCTCATCGATGATCCATTCTCCTAAAAGGACGATGACACCGTTTTCTTCTGCAATGGGAACAAATTCCGTTGGTGATATCCACCCTTTCCCAGGAGCATTCCATCGGCAAAGTGCTTCGATTCCGGTCAATTTCCCATCTATGGAGAATATTGGTTGATAGCGCAATGAGCATTCATTGGCAAAGTCAGCTTTTTTTAACAACATTTCCAGTTCTGTTCGCCGCTGGATTTGATCGTTTAAGATCGAATTATAGAAAATAAATTGATTAGATCCTGTTTCTTTAGCATGATACATAGCAATATCAGCATTCTGCAGAAGTGTATTACTGTCTTGCGCATCTTTCGGATAGAGTGTGATGCCAATACTCATTGAAATTTTAAATAGAAAGCTCTCAACTTCGATCGGTGCCGTACAGGTATGTAAAATTTTACGTGCCAAATCACCGGCATCATGAATTGAATAATTACCTTTAAACGCCAATACAAATTCATCGCCGCCTTGGCGGCCAATCAACGAGTCGACAGTTTTTAAAAGACTCATACGTTTCGCTACAGCACCTAATACTTTATCACCGACATGATGTCCGTAAACATCGTTAATAGACTTGAATTTATCTAAATCGATAAAAAACAAAATAATTGATTCGTTACCTTTGATATCTTTCATCATTTGAATCAATTCGATCATGAAAAACCGACGATTTACTAAGTCAGTGATCGAATCAGTTCTTGAGATTGTTTCAAGTTCCAAGTTTTTTTCAAAGAGTTCAGCCGTACGTAAATTGACTTGTTCTTCCAAAAACAAATTCGTCTTTTTTTCTTTCTGTAAAGCGATGCTGTTTTTAGATTTAACTTGAAAAAATTCAGTAATGATCTCATAGATGATGATGATCACTAAGATCAAGAATACCTCAATCTGATGGGATGTGTTGGATAACACAAGTATTGCGGGAGCCATTACCATGATCAGCGTCTTTGTAAGTTTAGCTAAATTCTTATCTTTTTCTGAGTTAGGATCAACCTGGACCAGATTCATTGAAGGTTGTTCATACTCGAACAGACCTCCGATCGCCAGGATAAAAAAGGACAGAATAAAGATCACATCAATAAAAGTAAACGGAAAATATAGTTCTTTAAAGAAAAGATACGAATATACAAAATCAACGACAGCGTAAGTCGAAACACCAACGATCATTAGTTTAGTCGCTCTGTTCACTGTTTTTACGTTGACCGAAGTTACGATGATCGCAATTGACATCAGAATAACCAAGTCAATCAATGCACAAAGGAAAACAACTAAATACGCTGGATTCAAATGAATCAAAATTTCGATTTCATAATTGAAGAAGGTATTAAAGATAACGATCAACCAAACGAAACCGATGGCTAAAAAATCAAAAAATAGTTGAATCGAGTTGAATACATTTTTTAATGTGCTTAGATAGATCAAGGTGGCGATTAAATACAGTACATTGGGAATCGCATATAGATAGGTATAAATATCAAGTGTTTCGGGTACGATTTGAGCGACATAATTAACGAAAATGAAACCTATATCGGTAAGTGCCCAACTAAGTCCCGCTAAAGCGACCAAATAAATAACATATTTTCCTTTTCGGTCACTCATTTTTCTTGCGATGATAAAATAAATCGTAAAGACACTTAGTGAAATCGTCGGACTTAGGAAAGAAGTAAGTACATCATTTTTTAGAAATGTGGCAACACAATAAAAAAGAAAAAGGAATCCCAAAACAGAAAATCGGATCCATAAATTGCGTTTTTTCATTAAGGTACTCCTTTCCATTTTCACAACGGATAAGTTCTATATTGATTACTAATTCTGTTCAACAATAGGGGTATTTTCGATCCTCTGCTAAACAACTTGGCTGTTTTGATCAAACTGTTTCTTGGACATCTTACCCCGTCGATTTGAAATCTGAACATAGTTGTTTTTATTAAACCTTGTATGTTATTTCTATAAATAGATGGTATCAGCTACTATTCTTTTTATTGATCTTATTGAATGGGTTTCTGCTGTTGTTTGATATAGTTTTCAATTCGATACATAGTTTTCTTGACACGTTGTTTATGTCTGTGTTGAAACAAAAAATTCGCAAAATGACTGAACCATTGATTGATCTGATTACTACCGATAAATTCCTCACGATAAATAACAGTCGTAGAGTCATTGTTTGCGAGGAATTCATAACTGATCGTGTTTATTCCTTGATTACCGGTAAAAGTTGCTCCATACCCGTCTTGTAAGCTCATCTTGTCGATTACAACATTTACGGTTTGGTTTTGACCTTTTTTGGGATTCATCACTTTCTGATAGCGATAACCTTTAGCTAATTGCTTGGGTTTGAAATCCGGAACGATCAATTTAATTTCACTGTTTAAAGATTCCACAAACACGGCATAGATATCCTCTGCTTTTGCGTTAACTTGTACTGCTACTTGCATGATTTTCTCCTTTGACCGTCGTTTACGAACTTGTTCGAGATTGAATACTAGGATGATTCACGTCTGTTTGTAGAATTATTCACTCAGTAAAAGTGGCTTCATAAAGTAGATGCTATCCATTCTATTTAACTAAGTTATGTGTTTTTATTTCGATTGGTGTAATTCTGTAGATAAGGACCCAACTCCGAGATGTCCTGTTTGATGGACAGTGATTGGAGGAGAACGGGTGTATAATAGGCCAAGAAATGAGGCTTATTATGAAGAACACTGACATCTCATCCCGTATCCCACAAC
>JBBRCP010000085.1:0-7185 GCA_038204785.1 Erysipelotrichales bacterium | reverse complement strand
TGAGACCTAAACCACCCAAGAGTTCTAAGCGAACAGTGATTGAACGAATACCGTTTGTTTGGAAACGTTTACCTTATTCACAAAAACTCATTGTTCGGAATTTAATGATGGGTAAAGTTCGACTTTTATTGAGTTCAATCGGAATACTTGGAGCAACGACGTTACTGATTACCGGTCTTTCACTAAATCAGTCTGCTACATCGATGATGAACAGTGCCATCAAAAGCTTTAATTATCAATATTCGATACATTTAAGTGAAGCATCTGAGAATGCGAATGAATTCGTACTCCCTTATGAATTCGAAACGGTTGAACAGACCAAAAGTATCGTCACAAAGTTAAATGATGAAAGTAATACAAGTGTTGTATTGACGCTATTGGAAGTTGATGAAAAACTGATTGCTTTGGTTGATAAGAACCTGAAGGTTATTCCTATTTTATCGAATACAGTCGTTATTCCGATCAGTATGGCGATCCAAGAGAAATTAAAAGTGGGTGACATCGTTGAATTGAAATCTGGGGATGATGTCAAATCACTCACCATTACTGATATCGATAATCAATATCTAGGGCGTACTATGTTTATTTCTTATGACTTGGCTAAATCACTTAACTATTCAACGAAGTCAGATACTATTCTTGTTCAGAACAGTGCTAGAAAAACAAATCCTGATGAAGTTAGTAGTTTACTTAAAACATCCGGAATCAAATCGGTTGATACGATTGGGAATGTCGTCGATCGAAGTCGTGAAATTCTAAAGATGCTGAGTGGTATTATCATGATGATCGTTATTTCAGCAGCGATTCTGTGTATGACAGTGATTTATAATATCGCTTCGATCAACATATTCGAACGTCAACGGGAGTTGGCAACCTTACGTGTTCTCGGATATTATGTCAATGAAGTTGAAAAACTAGTATTTGTAGAGAATGTTGTACTTGCGACTTTAGGCTCACTCGGGGGTGTTCCGGCCGGTATTTTCCTCTTTAAATACATTGCACAATTGGTTTCTTCAAAAGACTTTATGATGAGCGAGCAAGTGAGTATACCGATTGTTCTTGCAGCAGTTGGTATGACTTATGTGTTCACGATGATTACGAATTTAGTTCTCAAACAGAAAATAAAAAGGATTCAATTGGTTGAATCCTTGAAAGGTGTGGAATAATCTACAAGATTAAGGAAGAATCGATAAACGTCTGATCCGGTTTACGATTTTCGGCAAGTGCGTGACAGAAATCATTGACCTGTTTGATTAAAAAATAAGGTGTTGATGCGCCTGCCGTAATTGCAACACGTTGACAGGATTTGATGATTTCGGCCGGTAAATCTTCTGCACTTTCGATTCTGAAGACATGTTTGATTCCTTTTTCTTGACCGATTTTAGCCAGCATATTTGTATTATTCGAATTGACATCGCCAACAACAATCAAACAATCGATCGCTTCGAGTTTCATGACTGCATCCTGACGTAAACGTGTCGCACTACAGATCTCATTTGAGATATCGGCAAGCGGATATTTTAGAGCAATGGCACTCATTAAATCTTGTGTGTCATATTGACTCATGGTTGTTTGATTCGTAACAAAAACAAAAGAATTGTCAAAATTAAGTACACTAATATCTTGAAGCGAAGTAATCAAATGGATATGGGTTAAATCAATCGCTACGATAGCTTGAGCTTCCGGATGCGAAGGTTGGCCGATATACAAAATTTCGAATCCATCTTGCAGATGTTCATGAATCAAATTTTGTGTATGAATAACATCGTCACACGTCGCATTGACTAAAATTAAGCCTTTAGATTCTGCTTTGCGAATCACTTCATCGCTAACGCCGTGGGCTGAGAAGATCACAACACCTTCGTCAATCTCATCCAACAATTGTAAACGAGATTTTGATTTATCTTCGACCGTTCGAATACGATTGTTGCGCAGGGCTTCTACGACATATTTATTATGTACCAGCTCACCTAAAACAGTGATTTGGCGATCAGGATACTTGAGTGCAGTTTGCTTGGCCAGTTCGATCGCTCGGACAACGCCTTTACAGAAACCACGCGGAACAACATTGATAATTTCCATGGAATTCCTCCGTTCACAGGTACTATAACATAGATTTTGCTTTAATTGAAGAAAACGGATATAATACCGAGGAGGTACATTATGCATTATAAAGAACTAAGATTAAAAACAGAAACAGTTGCGTTTATCGAAAAAAACCAATTTACCGAGCTTTCCAAAATACAGGAAGCGGTTTTACCTTGTGCGATTAAAGGAAGAGATCTGATCGGAATCTCTAAGACCGGAACAGGGAAGACCCATGCATATTTGATTCCACTTATGGAGGTATTGGATGCGAATACCAATCAAGTACAAGCAGTCATTGCTTCTCCGACTCGTGAATTAGCCCAGCAGACCTATGATTTTGCGAAAGTGATGCAGGAAATCAACCCGAATCTTCGAATTCAATTGATTTCGGGGGGATCTGATCGTCAAAAATCCAGTGAGAAACTGATTCGTCAACCGCATTTAGTTATTGGAACGGTTGGACGTATTAAAGATTTCTTTGTTGATGAAGCCGTATTGCGTTTGGATCAAGCAAAAATATTGGTTGCCGATGAAGCCGATATGATTCTGGAAATCGGTTATCTTCCCGATTTAGATGAAATCGCCGGTAGAATGAATAATCGTCTTCAAATGATGGTTTTCAGTGCGACGATTCCGCTCAATCTGCGACCGTTCATGAAGAAATATATGCATAATCCACAGTTGCTCAATATTCAAGACGATCCAAAATTCAATCCGCGGATTCACCATGTGTTGGTTCCAATCAAACATAAGAAATATTTGGATATGGCGCTTACATTAGCTAAGACAATTAATCCGTTGCTTTGTCTATTGATTTGTAATTCACGTCAGGATGTGGCTAAACTTGCGGAAATGTTCCAAGAAGCCGGAATGAAATTTATTGAACTACGCGGAGATATGAGTGGCAGAGCTCGGAAACAGGCTATGACATTGATCACCGATCATAAAACGGTGTTTGTTATTGCGACCGATGTTGCAGCTCGAGGTCTTGATATCCCTGAAATTTCACATGTCATTTCAGTTGGTTTTCCAAGTGATCTTGACTTTTATGTTCATCGTGCCGGAAGAACCGGAAGAACCGGTCGTGAAGGTACGTGTTATGCGTTATATGCGCTCAAGGATGAGCCGAATATTCGTACACTTATCAAGTCTGGTATCCATTTTGAACATCAGACCATCGGTGAAAACGGAATGAAAGATCTAAAACCATTCGGACAGACGTTTATCCGTAAAACAAAACAAGAAGATATCGAAATTACGAAATTGGTTACCAAAAGAATCGATGCGGTAAAACCTGGTTATAAAAAGAAACGCATTGCTGAAGTAGCTAAAATCAAACAGAAGAAACATCGGGAAGTGATTCGTGCCAGTATCAAGGAGCAAAAGAAAACTCGCGCCAAGATGAAGCAAATCGAAGGAAAGACTGAACAACAGTAAAAAAAAGGTGGTTTATTTACCACCTTTTTCTATGAATAATTGGATTTCTTTCTTCAACTCACTGACAATTTCAAGTTGCGGAATTCTGCGAACCAAGATTCCTTTTTTAAACAGTAGCGCTTCATTGACGCCGCCGGCAATCCCGATATCGGCACGACTTGCTTCTTGTGGTCCGTTGACAGCACATCCCATAACTGCAACTGTAATATCAGAATTAATCGTGTTTAAATATGCTTCGATTTCTTTGACAATCGGCAGCATATCATATTGGATTCTTCCGCATGTCGGACATGAGATCAAATTCGCCACATTATCATATAAACCAAAATTCTTTAATAGTTGTTTGGCTATTTTCATTTCTTCAACCGGTTCATCACTCACAGAGATTCTGATCGTATCACCGATTCCATCATAGAGGAGTGTTCCTAAAGCCGCTGATGATTTAATGGCACTTGAAAGCATGGTTCCGGCTTCGGTAACACCTAAATGTAAGGGATAGTCAAAGCGTTGAGATGCCAATCGATACGCATCGATCGTCAGTGGTACATCGGACGATTTAAAAGATAAAACAATATCCTTGAATTCGTATTTTTCCAAAACCTCAACATGACGCATTGCACTTTCAACCATCGCTTCGGCGGTAGGTTTTCCATATTTTCGTAACAGGTCTCGATCTAATGAACCCGAATTGATGCCGATACGAATCGGAACTTGATGTAGTCGACAAGCTTCGACAACTTGCCTAACATGATCCATGTTGTTGATATTGCCGGGATTTAGTCGAATTTTATGGATTCCATTTTCGACAGCAAGCAGAGCAAGTCGATAGTTGAAATGAATATCTGCGACAAGCGGTGCACTGACTTGAGATACAATGGATCGGATAGCGAGTGCATCCTCTTCATCAAGGATCGCCATTCGAATAATTTCACATCCTGCACTTTGAAGTGCTCGTATTTGTAGTACAGTTGCATCAATGTCTTTTGTTTTTGTATTGGTCATCGATTGGATCAGAACTTTGTTTTGACCTCCGATAAGTAGATCTTTTATTTTTACTGCTCGTGTTTCAGTTCTTTTAGTCATCATTTTTACCTCGATAAAATTATACCACAAGTACAAAAGTACTGTGAAATAGTTTATAATAAACAAATGGAGGGCGTTATGAAAATCAAACCTCTTTTTGACATCAACAAGAAAAAAAATAAACCAATCAATTGGCAAGGTAGTAGCGATGTCATGAAGCACTCGCTCGATATGTCTAAAACTGTAAATTCTCGTTTACAGATTTTAGTTGTGGTTATTTGTTTACTACTGAGTATTGTTTGGGTAAATCTCTATTTGATTCAGGTCAAGAGTCAAACAAAGTATACGGATAAACTCACTGAGTATACGAAAGCTTATCAATATGTTTCAACACCTCGTGGTGAAATTTTAGACCGTAAGGGACAAGTTCTTGTCTCTAACCGTGAACGATTGGCAATTACTTATTTTAAACCATTAAAAGCGACAAGTGCAAGCCAATGGGAACTGGCTTATAAATTCATCAAAGATTTTACGGTCGATGAAAGCACGTTAAAACCTCGGGATTTAAAGGATCTTTTTATCACACTTTTTCCGGATGAGACAAAAGCTAAAATAACGACTGAAGATTGGGCACAGTATCGGGCCGGTAAACTGACTGATGATGATATCTATAAGTTGAAACTAGAACGTATCACCGATGCAGAGCTAGCTTCGCTTGATGCGCCGACACGTAAAGCATTCGTAGTCAAACAAGCTATGGATGCATCACCGAGTGGTACGATTAAATTGATCAAGAATGATGTCACAACAAGTGAAGTGGCTTTTTTAGTTGAGCATAGTGATCAGTATCCGGGATTTGATGTGGCAATCAACTGGGATCGTGATTATCCCTTCGGTACACTCTTACAAGGCTTACTGGGGAGCGTTACTACATCTAAGCAGGGAATACCGGCGGATAAACTTTTGTATTATCTGGCACTTGGATACGCTCGTAACGATGTTCTTGGAAAAAGCGGAATTGAACTTCAATATGAGGATATCTTAAAAGGGCAAAGTGCGATTTATGATATGGGCTATGATAAAACAACAGGGTTAGGTGTTTTCACGGAAGTACAATCCGGCTCGAAAGGGCAAGATCTTACGACTTCTATCGATGCCACTCTGCAACAAAAAATCGAACAAGTCATCACCAATGTGATGAACGCTGAAATCAACAATAAATATAGAAAGTACTTGAACACGGTTTATGTGGTCGCGATGAATCCGAAGAACGGCGATGTGTTGGCGTTGGCCGGAATGAAACGGGTTAATGGTGTGATCTATAATGATCCGGTATCTACGTATACGGAATCGATCATTCCTGGATCTGCGATCAAAGGTGCCACGCTTTATATGGGCTTGACTGAGAAAGTAGTCGGTATCGGTGAAGTCATTGTCGATGCTCCGATCAAAATCAAAGATACACCGGAAAAATCTTCGTATCAAAATTTAGGTCCGGTCAATGATCTTCAATCATTATCAAGATCCAGTAATGTTTATATGTTTAATATTGCGATGCGATTAGGCGGAGCCAAGTATACGTATAATGGTCCGTTAATCATTGATACAAAAGCTTTCGATACGATGCGTACTTATTTCAGTCAATTCGGTTTAGGTACGATGACAGGAATCGATGCGGCCAACGAACAAACCGGTTATACCGGAACATCATTACTAGGAGGACATTTATTGGATTTCGCCATCGGTCAATATGATACGTATACACCACTCCAGCTAGCGCAATATGTCTCAACGATCGCTAATAACGGAGTTCGTGTAAAACCGCGTCTAGTTCTGCAGGCAATGCTTTCAAATTCGAATATTGTGACCTATCAGAACCCTGTAACTGTGTTATCGGTTCTCGATGATACAGCTGCTCTCAAACGTATTCAGATGGGATTCCGACTTTGTGTTACGGATGGATTATGTCAGACACATTTAAAGAACACAGGTGTTAGTGTTGCCGCCAAAACAGGCACGGCTCAAGCAACGATAACTGATGCTAGCGGAAACCTCATCAGTTCGCCTAATTCGAATCTGGTCGCATATGCACCTTACGAAGATCCGACATTTGCCCTGTCATGTGCTGTTCCAAATGCTTGGAACGATGTGTCGCAATTGAATATTTGTCAGCAGATCGCTGGTGAAATTATTAGCGATTATTTCAAAAAATGATGGCATAATAAATAGGGTTATGATATAATTTCAAAGCAAACCCAGGAGGAAACAAAGATGAGAGACAATATCACGTATAAGTGCTCTGAATGTGGTGAAGAAAACTACATTAGTACAAGAAACAAAAAGAAACATCCCGAACGTATGCAAGTAAATAAATATTGCCCGCGTTGTAACAAGAAAACTTCACACAAGGAAAAGAAATAAAAAAGCCGAAGGGCTTTTTTATTATCTAGGCTATGGAAGTACTCAAGATACCGTTAGGACTCTACCAAGCCAATTGTTATTTGGTTAAAGAGGGAAATGACGTACTTGTCATTGATCCGGGAGCTCGACCTGAGAAAATCCAGACTTTTCTTGGTGAAGATGAAAAAGTCGTTGGAATTCTACTGACTCATGGTCATTTTGATCATATCGGTGCAG
>JBBRCP010000084.1:0-7290 GCA_038204785.1 Erysipelotrichales bacterium | reverse complement strand
TCTTTACGCTGACATCAGTTGTGTTTTCACACTTTAAGGGTTATCATTAAGTAAAATCCTGTTCAATCCAACAGTGGTATTGAACTAGGTCATGGTGAACTATGAACAATTCAACATTCTTGAGATTATTCTATAATGCTGAATTACTGATATCGCTTGTCATCTTCTATCCGATCACATCTTATCTGAAACTGAAATGGGATCGTTCGGCAAACATCATCGGTGGTGTTCTTTTAGGTTGCATCGGAATTTTACTGATGGCATTCCCTTTACAATTCGCTCAAGGGATCTCATTCGATACACGTTCGGTTCTGTTGGGAGCTTCCGCCTTAACATTCGGTATTATTCCGGTGATGATTGCTGCTTCTATCATGATTCTCTATCGTATCTATTTAGGTGGAGCCGGTGTCTATATGGGTATCCTAGTTATTTTATCCTCAGTATCTATTGGCTATTTTTGGCCTCATATAAAGAAATTTCTTCACATTAAAAATATTTGGATCAATCTTTATTTATTTGGTTTAGTGATTCATATTGTCATGTTAATGTTTACTCTTTTATTACCAAGTACATCTATCTTACCGACACTTCAAGCAGTCTTACTGCCGGTAATGATCATTTACCCGATTCTCACTGTTATTGTTACTCAAATTCTACTCAGTCAAAAAAGCATCCAAGAAAATAACCTAAAAATTCTCGAAGCCGAACGGAAATTCCATTCGGTCTTCGACTATGCGGCCATCGGAATCGGCTATGTGACATTGGGTGGTAAATTCATCGATCTAAACCAAAAGCTATCCGCAATGTTGGGTTACATTCCTGATGAACTACGTTTATTAAACTTTGATGATATTACCTTAGCTGAGGACTTGAACAACGATCATTTGGATAGAGAAAATCTGCTGCGTCGAAAAATCGATAACTATTCCGTGGATAAACGGATGGTAAAAAGAAATGGGACAATTTTGTGGATGAATCTCTCTGTTTCACTGATCATCAACAATGAAGATGATCCTTCTTATATGATATGTACTTTTATGGATATATCCGAACGTCGAAGTGCCGAACAATTGATGACCTATCTTACCTATCACGATCCTGAGACCGGAGTATGGAACCGAAGATATTACGAAGAAAATATTCTGAAAATCAACACTTCCGAAAATCTTCCGATCACCTTGGTTTTGGTAGATGTGAATGGATTAAAACTGATCAATGACGCATTTGGTTATATAAGCGGTGATGCGATCCTCCGGAAAGTAGCCGAAATATTGACACAGGAATGCACCGAAAATGATCAGATATCAAGGATTAATGGCAGTTGTTTCATCGTTGCATTTAACAAGCTGACCCTGCCTACCATTGACTCTGTCTTTCGTCGAATCAACGATAGAATTGCTGCTGTGAAGATTGAAAGTATCCAGCTTTCAATCTCGATCGGAATGGCAGTAAAATCGACTATGAATGAGGATATCCAAAAAGTCTACAAAGAAGCTAAGGATAAACTAGATAAAGAAAAACTGAATGATAGAACAAGTATGATCAGTAAAACCATCAATATTATTATGAGTTCCCTCTTCGAAAAAAACCAACGAGAAATGTACCATTCAGCCCGAGTCAGTGAAATCTGTAAACAAATTGCGATCAACATGGATTTAGATAAAGGTGAGATCAACAAGATCAGAGTCGCCGGATTGATGCACGATATCGGAAAGATTGGAATCAGTGATCGCATTCTTAATAAAATAGAACCATTGACTACTGACGAGTGGGAAGAAATTAAACGACATTCGGAAATAGGATATCGCATCCTTAGTTCAGCCAATGAGTTTTCTGAAATCGCGGAGTTCATCCTTTCACATCATGAACGTTGGGATGGAACCGGCTATCCCAAAGGATTAAAAGGAACCGAAATCCCTTATCAATCCCGTGTGATCGCTATTGCGGATTCATTCGATGCGATGACGTCGGATCGAACTTACCGAAAAGCACTTAGTTATCCAGATGCGATTCAAGAAATCAAACGAAATGCGGGGAGTCAGTTTGATCCGGAGATCGTTGATCTCTTTATCAGCAAGATTCTACCGAAAATAAACGTGGACGTACTCTTTGATCTTGACGCACAAAACACTGATTTTAATGATTTGGATATAACTTTATCAACCATTATATCCGCACCGAAAGAAGAGTAGCTATATCGCAATAAAAACGATTGTTTTACTTAAAATTTTCATCAAAATTGGCTTAGTTTGTTTTCTATATGGTTGTTAATTCGGTAAGATCAAGTAATTTCGTAAAAATAATAAATAGTGTTCTTTTAGGGTGAATTTGCGTATATTACACTCATAGTTGTATATTTTGTTGATATGGCACCTAAATCGAACATATCACTGTTGTTTTAACACTTATAATAGTATAATTATATTGCATAAAATAAACAAAGAAATAGGAGGGAGTTATGGAAGCAAAATTTAAAAAAATCGCTAATTTAATCGAGAAAGATATTGATCATGGCGTATACGATGAATCTCAGAAACTTTGTACAGAAGATGAATTCATCATCAAATACGATGTCAGTCGAAATACGATCCGTCGTGCAATTGATCTTTTGGTGAAACGCGGAGTAGCACTTCCTATTCAAGGCAGTGGCATTTATCTGCGCAAGAAACGTCTTGGGCAGCCTATCAATTTAGAGAATTTGAGAGGTTTGACTTACTATCTAGGTGAACGGAACGTATCATCCGTTGTCTTGGATTTTAAATTGATACCAGCCGATAAAAAGATTGTTGATTTGATGCATTGCGAATTAGATACACCCACCTATTATGTCCATCGTCTGCGTAAGTTGGATGATAAACCCTACTGTATCGAATATTCTTATTATAATAAGGACCTGATTCCGTATCTTGATCATGAGATTGTCAATGGGTCCATCTACAACTACATTCGTAATGATTTGAAAAAACCAATCAAATTTATCGATGAGGTCATCTCAGCTACTTTGTTGACAAAAGAAGAAGCGGATCTATTGGGATTGAAAGAAAATGAACCGGCCATCATCTGTGAGAACACTTCGATGTTTAAGACCGGAACGATTTTCAATTATTGCTACAGTGTGTTCAATTACAAGGAAACTAAATTTTTGAAAATGACATCTACCTCCTAACATCCTTCGGGATGTTTTTTTATGTTGATCGTTGATCAATCATGTGTATTTTTAATCAACTAGCAAAATAAAAAGACCTCCGTTTGGAGGTATAGTCAGTTGGATTGTTGATGCCAAGTTTCAGCCCATCGTTGAATTTCTTCAAGTGCCGGTTTCAATGATTTTCCCTTTATACTCAAACTATATTCGATTCTGACCGGTATTTCCACAAACACTTTACGCAGTACGATTCCTTCGATTTCAAGCTCACGTAAACGTTCTGACAACATTCTGTCACTGAGGGCAGGAATGACCGCATGAAGTTCGGAAAAGCGATGCTCGCCACCCAATAGTGTTCGTATGATCAGCGCATTCCAACGTTTACCTAAGATTTTAAATGCACCTTCGAATTTCGGACACATCATGTCGTAGTTTGTTTCATGTTTCATATCATCACCACCTGCTTAGATTATAGCATATCGCTTACAAATTGTTAGTGATTCGCTCAACCGTAAAGAAAACTCTTCTTGCGAAGAGTCGCTTTATTTAACAAATATGAGTAATAGAACGACAGCAGCTAACGCAATTCGATAATAAGCGAAAACGGTAAAATCGTGTTTACGAACATAGGCCAATAAGAAGCGGATTGCAAGGATCGATACAATGAAAGCAGTCACGAAACCGGTCAACATGACAAGCCATTCAAATCCGGTAAAGTTGAATCCAGCTTTCACTAGTTTTAATAATCCGGCTCCCAACATAGCCGGAATGGCTAGAAAGAAAGAGAATTCGGAAGCCACCACTCGTGAAGTACCGAGTAAGATGGCGCCAAGAATCGTGGCGCCGCTGCGTGAGGTACCCGGAACGAGTGCCAACGCTTGAAATACACCGATAATACCGGCTGTTTTAAATGTGATGTCATTGAGTGATTTTATTTTAACTTTCTGATGGCGTTTTTCAACGACCAGAATCAGAATTCCATAGATCAGAAGCATCAAAGATACTGTGATCGGGTTGTAAAGGGCTGCATCGATCGTATCATTGAATAGCACTCCGATAATACCGGCAGGGACTGAAGCAACTAAGATTTTCAGCCATAGTTGAATCGTATCCGCTTTTTGTTGTTTTGATTTTTTAGAACTGAATGGATTCAGTTTATTAAAGAATAATAAGATGACTGCCAAGATCGATCCGACTTGAACGATGACCATAAACGTTTCCACAAAGGAAGCCGAAAGTTTTAGTGGCATCCAAGCATTAGCTAAGATCAGATGTCCGGTCGAACTGATTGGTAACCATTCGGTGATTCCTTGAATGATTCCTAGTATGATTGCTTTGATGATTTCTATCAGATTACTCATAAGTTTACCTCATATTTTCAACTTTTATTGTACTCTTAACCAAGAAACTTGTAAACGATACTTGGTTTGGTAAACATTATACTAAGTGCTAAGAATTAACGTTCACTTCATGAAAGCAGTGATATACTGAAAACAGGAGGCAGCTCTATGAAAAAAATAATTGTCATCGTTACTGCCATATTGTTATTGTTCAACGGATGTAGTACGAACAACCGAACGTATATTGTATTAGCTGACACAAATGGTTCACTAAGCACTCTTACGAGTGAAAAGGTTCCTGCGGGTATGGTTACAGCGGTCAATGACTTCAACTTTAAATTAGCTTCATTGACAGATGCGAAGAAAAATATTTTCTATTCGACACTCAGCATTTATTTGGCATTATCAATGACCTATCAGGGTGCTTCAGAGTCCACGTATGATGAATTTACCCAATTATTGAATCCAAGTAAGCAGAATCAAACTGCCTTCTTGAAGGACGTCAGATCACTTCAGGCAGCCATTGTGAATTATCCTCAAACAAAGGTAAAACTGGCGAATTCGATTTGGATGCGCGATACGTTCGCGAAGGCTGTAGAAACTGATTTTCTATCCAGAAACAAAAAGACCTTTGGGGCGATGATCGCTGCGCTGGATTTCGCTAAGTCTTCTTCGGTTGATGAAATCAATAACTGGGTCGACACGAATACCGAACACCGTATCAAGAAAGTCATTGATTCGATTGATCCTAATGCGCAGATGTTTTTGATCAACACTGTTTATTTCAAAGCCGATTGGTGGGTAGAGTTTGCGAAAGAATCCAATCGACAAGGGGTATTTCATTCGGATAGCGACCTGAATGTTACGATGATGCATAAGCTGCAGAGTATGCCCTATGCAGAAAATACCGATTATCAAGCCGTACAGCTCGACTACAAAGATCAAAAAACAAGCATGATCTTAGTTTTAGGTAAAAATTCAGCGATTCCTATCACGACCAATAGCCAATTTAATCAACTCGTTGCAGGTTTGAAAAGCATGAGTGTTGATCTGACAATGCCTAAGGTCGACATTAAGACAGAACAGAGTTTAGCTGAAACCCTTAAAACTCTTGGGCTCACTAAAGCTTTTGATCCTAATCAAGCGGATTTCAGTGCACTGAGTAAAACGGCACGAGAACGCCAACTCTATCTTATGGATGTTCTGCATAACGCAGCCTTAACGATCGACGAAAAAGGAACGGAAGCTGCTGCTGCAACAACCGTTATCGTCGGTGTAACATCGATGCCGATCAAACAAGCTAGCTTGGTGATCGATCATCCATATCAATTGTTTATGATCGATAATGAATCAAAATTGATCTTGTTCAGCGGTTATATCAAGAATCCGTTAAAATAGTAAATTTGATTGACTATGAAATAAAAAAATAAGGAGCTCTCCTTATTTTTTTACGCTTGGATGATTTCTAGATTTTCCGGTAATTCCTCAGGAAGAATCTCAGAAGCATTACAGAAAATGAGTTCAAATCGATCTGTTGATGTGAACTTACAGAATCCTCGAACGTTGAGTTTACTGTCATCGATAAGAAGATAATTGTGCAGCGAATTTTGGATAGCGATTTCTTTGATGGCTCGTGTTTCGGTTTCTGCAGTATAAACTATTTTTTCCTCAAGGCCAATACCGGCACAACCGATGAAAGCACGATCGAAATTGAACTGACGAAGAATATCCTGAGCGATTGAACCCACTGTCATCGAATAATTAGGGAGATACTTCCCTCCCACGATAAATACTTCAGCAACCGGATTGATCAATTGACGTACGATCAAATCACTGTGTGTAACGATTTTGATTTTACGTGATGATAACAGGTCGATCAGCGGAACTGTACTGGTTCCTCCATCGATAAAGATACATTCTCCATCCTTCACAAATTCGGAAGCATGTTTAGCGACTTGGTATTTCTTTTCATAGTTGATGGAAACTCGTTCGATCATGGTAAGTTCGTCATCGTCTGAGAGAATACGTGAAATCTCACCTTTGATCGCTCCGCCGTGAACTCTTCTGAGTTTTCCTTTACTTTCAAGTTCGATCAAATCACGACGTATCGTGGTTTCAGAAATATCAAGTTCTTTCGCTACGTCTTTAACACTGATCATTCCTTCAGCAATCAATTTCTGTAGTAGATACCTAGTTCTTTCAGCTGATAACATTTCACTTTCCTCCCCGAGTTGATATCAAAACTCGCTGAACGTTAGATTTACAGAACTGCCCACAAGCAACTCTGTGATTTCTTTTTTTATCTCCGGATCGAAATTCAAAGTTGGGTTAATCGAATAGTTTAGTCCTAAACGCGCATATTTACCCACACCCAGATTATGATATGGGAGGATGTCTAGTTGTTTTACCGCAGACCCTAAACTTAAAATAAAGTTGATTCGGTTTCTGATATCTTCCATATCATCATTTAGTCCCGGTACGATCACCATACGAATGATCATCTCTTTGCCTAAACCACTGATCTGACGTGCATTATTTAAGATAAGTTCATTATCGACACCCGTACAATCGAGATGGAGTGCGGCATCGAACGCTTTAATATCATAGAGTACGAGATCAACTGCATCGATGATCGGTTTCAATTGATCCCAGGCTAGATTACCGGCGGTATCAAGAGCTGTCTTAATTCCGAGTTTACGTAAGCGATTCGCGATCTCAATCACAAAATTCCCTTGCAGAATCGGATCTCCACCTGAAAAAGTAACACCCCCGCCGGAGCGATCATAATAGGCCTTATCCCTGAGT
>JBBRCP010000083.1:0-7345 GCA_038204785.1 Erysipelotrichales bacterium | reverse complement strand
TGTGGGATTCGGGATGAGATGTCAGTGTTCTTCATAATAAGCCTCATTTCTTGGCCTATTATACACCCGTTCTCCTCCAATCACTGTCCATCAAACAGGACATCTCGGAGTTGGGTCCTTATCTACAGAATTACACCATTTTTTTTATATTTAACTATAGTTTTCAAAACTCTTTCGATAGTTACTCGTGGGTTCAACTAAAAACAACTCATTCATAATTGTTCCTCCTTCATCGATAACTTGTTTTTCACTAAGTAAAAAACAGAAGTTTTAAGACTCCTGTTTCAGACATCGTATAGAACAAGTTAATTCGCAATATGGTGATGGTATTCAGGCGTATTCATATCGATCGCTTGGAAGGAATAACCTCTCGATTTACCATAACGGATGATATCGCGTAAAGCCCCGACAGTGGCGGCATGACCGGCTCCGTCATGCATCAGAACTACATATTGTTTGCCACTACCTAATTGGCGTTTAACGTTATCGACAAGGGCAGCACTGCCAAGATTACTGGCATCACCGGAAGAGACGTTCCAGTCAAAGTAATGGAATCCTTTTTCTTTGAGTTGGACACTTAAGCGGGTCATGATACCAGGGTTGAAACGGCTGACTGTATTTGAAGAACCTCCCGGAAAACGGAAGAGATAGGATTTATATCCGGTCAATGCTTCAACTTCAACTTGGATTTTATAAAGGTTATCGAAGAAAATAGCTTCCGATGAGTAAATGTATTGGTAATTGTGGACGTATCCATGCAGACCAATCGTATGACCCTCAGCGTAAGCTTGTTGGATAAGGTAGTTGTATCCAGCATCACGGTGATTGACGAAGAAAGTGGCTTTTACACCTTCTTCCCGGAGAATTCGAAGAACATCAACGGTATTTGAACTTGGACTATCATCAAAGGTCAAATATATAACACTGCCACTGTGTGAAACGGGTTGCGGAGGATTGCTAACATTGACCGTACGTTTGACTTCGGCTTTATTTCCGACACCATCAACCACATTGTACGTGACTGTATAGGTGCCCGCTTTTGATGTATCCACATTTGAGGCTACAGCGATGTTTTCGGTTGCGATCGCTCCGCAATTATCCGTCGCTGTCGCTCCTGCATCGGTATAGTTCGTATAGGTCGTTGATGAAACGACTGTCGGCCCGTTAAGGGTGATGATAGGAGCTGTTGTGTCTTCGTAGCGTAGGGTCCGAATTTTAGTTGTGCTGTTTCCAATCCGGTCTGAAACCGAATAGCTGATCTGAGCTGTATCACTTTTCACGGCGACAGTTGAACTCACGTCGCCATCGGTGATATCAATGGCTGAATAACCTTCTTCGATGTAAACTTGATTTGGACAAACGACAGTGTCAATGGAGCCTTTGAGCACAAGATCAGGTGCAGTCGTATCTTTTATCGTCACTTTACGAACGATCTTATCGATAATTCGATCACCGTCACTTAAGATATAGGTAACATCATAAACACCCGGTACACGTGTCTGTAGGCCACTTACAACAGTCACAGTCACACCGGTTATCTTAGGGTTGAGTAATTCTACCCCCGGATCATCAAAATACTGGCCTGATTCGAGTGTCAGTTCTTTAACTCCAACAATTCTCAGATATTTTGGTTTATTAAGTTGAATAAAAAGAGTAACCCCTAATAAACTGACAATACTTAATAGGATCCATAGCTTAATTTTCTTGCTCATGTTATTGTTCCCCCAATTAATCAATGTGCATCCTTATATGCTTGTTTGAGTGCCTTGCGTAGTACATTACCGGCATAGACGGCAGGTGATATCGTATCAACGTGTAATGGTTGATCAGCTAAGATCTTATTCGATATGGTTATGGTTTGTCTATCTTGACCATTGAAATGTAAAGTGGTGTTGATCAATGATAAATACGTTTTCTTTTTCATGAAGGTTCTTCTTTCTCTAACTAATATATATGAATTTGACATATAATTCAAGCAAGTCGATAAAAAAAGCCCGATTTTGAAACGGGCTTGGTTTACTACTTATTCTTCTTCGAACTGACTGTTGTAGAGGGTTGCATAGAAACCGCCGGCACTCATCAAGTCAGCATGGTTACCTTGTTCAACAATTGAACCGTGGTTCATGACCAAGATCAAATCAGCATCACGAATCGTTGATAAACGGTGCGCGATAATAAAGCTTGTGCGACCGATCATTAGTTTTTCCATTGCTTTTTGAATCAGAACTTCGGTACGGGTATCAACTGAACTGGTTGCTTCATCTAGAATTAAAATCTGCGGATCAGCTAAGAAGGCACGTGCGATCGTCAACAATTGTTTTTGACCTTGTGAAATATTCGTTCCTTCTTCGTTAATGACCATATCGTATCCTTCAGGTAAGGTCTTGACGAAGTGGTCAACTTTCGCCATCGTGGCTGCGTATAGAATCGTCTCTTCATCGGCTTCATGATTTCCGAAGGCGATGTTGTCGCGAATCGAACCATTGAATAGCCAAGTATCTTGTAGTACCATACCAAAGGCATGACGCAGACTGCTGCGTTTCAAGTCGCGGATATCGATGCCATCGACCTTGATTGAACCTTCTTTGACATCATAGAAACGCATCAACAGGTTGATCAATGTCGTTTTTCCGGCTCCGGTCGGACCGACGATTGCGATGCGCTGTCCGGATTTGACATCAATATTCAAGTTTTTGATGAAGATATTCTCATCAGTATAACCGAATGAAACATTTTCGAAACGAACGGTTCCTTCAACATTTTCCAATACTTTCGGATTGTTTGCTTCAGGAACTTCATTCTTTTCATCCAAGAACTCAAAGACACGTTCGGCAGCTGCGATCGTCGACTGTAATACGTTGGCGATCTGAGCGGTCTGGTTGATCGGCTGTGAGAAATTACGTGTATATTGGATAAAGGATTGGATATCACCGACTTGGATCTTACCATCGATGACTAAATAACCGCCGAATACACAAACGGCAACAAAACTTAGATTACCGACAAATGAGATGATCGGCATCATCATCCCCGAGAAAAACTCGGAACGCCATGCGGTTTCATACAAGCTATCACTGATCCGATTGAAATCTTCGATAGAAGCTTTCTCTCCGTTGAATACTTTAACGATTGCATGCCCGCTGAAAGCTTCTTCGATTTTACCATTGATCTCACCTAATTTGGCTTGACGTTGTTTGAAATATTTCTGCCCGACTTTAACGATATTCATAATCAGCAGTAAGCTGACGGGTAAACTGATGATCGCAATGAAAGTCATCGGTATGTTGATCGACAACATCATGATCAGAATTCCGATAACGGTCGTAACGGAAGTAATGACCTGTGTAATAGACTGCTGGAGTGAATTGGAGATCGTATCAACATCGTTGGTGATACGGCTCAGAATATCTCCGAATGATTCCGTATCGTAATATTTCAACGGTAATGAGCTGATTTTTTCTGTGATTAATTCACGAAAACGATATGTGATCTTTTGCGATACCTTCGACATAATGAAGGTTTGGATGTAGGTAAACGCAGCACTCAATACATACAAGCCCAGCATGAACAGAAGCATGTTTTTGACATATACAAGGTCAATCGAAGCACCCGGTACTTTCATAACCATCTGATAAAATCCTTTGAATATTTTGGTGGTAACATTACCTAATAATTTAGGTGACCAGATCGCAAAGATCGTTCCGAGAATAGCGAAGATAAAAATTACGATCAATTGAAGCCAGAAAGGACGTGTGAAGGAAACTAAGCGTCTGAACGTACCTTTGAAATCTTTGGCTTTTTTGACGGGTGCACCCATGGCACCCATAGGTCCGCGACTCATGCTAATTCCTCCTTTGTTAACTGCGAGGATGCAATTTCATAGTAAACCGGACATGATTCAAGTAATTCGTGATGTGTTCCGATCCCGACGATAGCTCCTTGTTCTAAAACAATAATCTGATCAGCATTCATGATCGTACTGATGCGTTGTCCGACGATCAAAAGTGTCGCATGGCTCAGTTCATCATGAATGGCTTTACGAAGCAGGGCATCGGTTCTAAAATCAAGAGCCGAGAAACTGTCATCGAATATATAGATCTCAGGATTCTTGACCAACGCTCTGGCAATCGACAAACGTTGTTTTTGTCCGCCGGATACATTGGTTGCTCCCTGGGCAATCGGGAAGTCATAAGTACCTTCTTTTTCTTCGATAAAGTCAGTCGCTTGCGCAATTCTGACGGCACGTTCTATTTCTTCGGTTGTAGCATCAGGTTTTCCATAACGCAGATTAGAAGCAATCGATCCTGAGAAAAGCATACCTTTTTGCGGAATATAACCAATTTTAGCCCGAACATCGAATTGTTTCATATCTTTGACATCGACACCGTCGATTTTGATCGTTCCTTCAGTGGCGTCATAGAAACGCGGTATCAAATTGATCAAGGTTGATTTACCACTACCGGTACTGCCAATGAAAGCAGTGACTTTGCCTGGTCGCGCACTGAATGTGATATCATGCAGTACATCTTCCAACGCATCCGGATAACGGAATGAGACGTGATTAAACTCGATCGATCCACCTGACGTATTACTCATATCGATTGGATTAATTGGATCACAGATCACTTGTTGGGTATTCAAAACTTCCGAAATACGGGTACCTGAAACAGCGGCACGCGGATACATGATGAAGACCATCGAAAGCATAACGAACGAGAACATGATCTGTGTAGCATATTGAATAAAGGCCATCATATTACCGATCTGCAGTGTACCGGCATTGATCTTTTCAGCACCGACCCACACAATCAAAATGGTTGTAAAACTCATCAAGATGGTAATTGCCGGTTGAATCAGACCCATCACACGATACAACGTCGTATTGTTTTCTAAGACATCTTGGTTGACTAAATTAAATTTATTTTCTTGTGTAACTTGAGCGTTGAATGCCCGGATGACACGGATACCGGTCAGATTTTCTCGAGCAACCAAGTTTAATTTATCAATTAATTTTTGAACTCGTTCAAAACGAGGCATAACAAAGTAGAAGATCGTGATTAGCACTACAACCAAGGTTGGAATCACCAAAGCGAAGATCCATGACATACCGGCACTCAAGTTGTTGGCTTTAATGACCCCGCCGATCGCATAAATCGGGGCGGAAATCATAATTCTAAACATCATAGTGATCAGCATTTGAACCTGATTGACATCGTTGGAGTTACGTGTGATCAAGGAAGCCGGCGAGAACCGGTCAAATTCGACCAAAGAGAAATTTTCGACTTTGGAAAACAAATCCTTTCGGACACGGTTCGCTAACGAAGAACCTAATTGTGCGGACAACAAACTGACAACGATTGCACTGGCCATAACACCAAGAGCGATCAGAAGCATTTTTCCTCCGGTCGAATATACAAAGTTGATGTCTTTTTTTAGAATACCGGTATCAATGATTTTACTCATGTAATCAGGAAGGGTAAGATCAGCCATCGTTTGAATGTAAACTAAACTTAATATGACAATTACCTGCCACCAATAGAAACGTAAATACCCGAAAATTTTCTTCATTCTGGATTCTCCTTGCTGTTGTAATCTGATAAAATCTTGTTTGCTTTTGTCAATATACGATAAAGTGACGAAATCTCATCTGCTTCCAGATTCTCGATCAGTGCATCAATCGTATTACGGTAGAAACCGCAACCTTCACTCATCATTGCGAAATGATTCTCAGTGAGTACGATGATCGTTTTACGACGGTCATTCGTATCAAACTCACGTCGAATCATTCCCTTGTTCTCAAGTTCATTGAGAATAGGAGTGATAGCAGATCGTGACAAATTCAATTCGACGCTCAATTGTGAGGGTACGATACCGGAATTATGTCGTTTGAAATACTTAGCAATCGTCATCATAACCATCAACTCACTGGGTCGCATCATTGTTTCTTTGGGACGCGGTCGATTATTGTGGATAAAACGTTGAATCACTTCCAACAGCTGTTCAATCGAAATTTCTTCTTTCATGACACCTCCATAATAGTTCAATACACTGAACTATTTACATTTATGAATTATACACTCTTATGTATCAATGTCAAATGATATGTTCTAAAAAAAAGAGCTGATTGAATCAGCTCAGTAATGGCATGTATTTTTCACTAACAAATTTGGTTGTCAGGATGATGATCACATCGATCAAGACAAGCACCAGGATGAACACATAAGCGACCCACGAAGCAGTCGGAAGTATTCCAATCAGCCAGAAGATCCCAAATGATAATGCCAAGGCAGGGATCATTGTGAACGCAGCATTGAGGTTCTGTTTGACAGCTGACTGCTCTTGTTCCCACACTAATTTCGGACGAATGATATCCACGATCATTCCAAGATAGTTCATGAAGATTGCAGACAGAAGTGAGGTTCCAAACATCATCAGCACAAGGAAAATTGGCGCTTTTGCGATATAAGCAGCCGGAAACAACATGAACATGATTCCTAATACGCTGATGACCATACCGCTGATAACTTTGGCTTGCATCTGATCAAAATAACTCACAGGAATGTACTTCATGAAGTAAACATTCTGTCCTTCACGCGAGATAGCCGTCGGCGTGATCAAATTTAGACTCGAGATTGCAAGTCCTAATGCAAAACCACCGGCCAATAGGTATTTCGTAAGAGAAGGCTCGTGCCACGGAATCATTGCAATCGCCGAGTTAAACTCGGAACCGCCGGCTTTCAATGAAAATAAGAGGATAATCGGCATTAATATAATTGTTGATACACAATTCATAAAATAGATCGGTGTTCGAACTAGTAGTTTCAATTCTTTCAACGCATAGGTGATCATCACGTTACCAGCAATCGTTGAATGTTTATAGGCAGAAGCGTTCAAATTTTTACGACTGGCGGATGTTTCATTAACACCGATAGCACCACGGAAGTAGATAAAACGTGCAAGAAGCAAAAAGGCTGCAGCAATTAAAACGACAATGGCAATATAGATGAACAGTTGAAGCCAGTCAGTCTTAATCATCGCTTGGATACCGAAACTAATGTTTGGAATCACGATTTTAAATACATTCAGTAATGAATCGTTGCCTTTCATTAGGAGTTCGATCATCGCATTTTGCGATACTTGAGTTGCGGATGACGAGAGAAAGTTGATTCCAATTGCCAATGCTAAAGCAAAGAAGCCACTCAAGAAATTGAAAAAATCACGATTCTTCGCAAAAGGTATCAACCACATGACAAGCATGATCAGAACACTTGCGAAAATCAACGGTACGATCGGTAACAATAACAAGACGATGATCATGATTGGATAGAATACGAAAGAAGGATGC
>JBBRCP010000082.1:0-7689 GCA_038204785.1 Erysipelotrichales bacterium | reverse complement strand
GCTAAAGTGAGATTTGGTTTCCCGAAATCACGCCCTAATTCAAGCGTTAAGGTATCGTTACTCAGTTTGAAATTATCTGACCAACGACAGTAATCTTTATTGATTTCAACTTCGGTTTTGTCATTCGAACGTAGCACTTCTGCGCGTCGGTTGGCATCAAAGAAGATCTGCCGTTTACTGCCATGCGTCAATAGATCTGTCATGGAAGATTCTGACAGTGCTTTCCCTTCCATTAGATAACTAACTGACTGCCGCATTTCACGCAGATAGGCGTCTTGACACAATAGTAGGATCCGCTCTTGAATCGGATCGGGAAAAAACAAGACTTTCGCCAGCAACATTCTTCTCACCTCCGTTATTCTGATATGCATAAAGGATGATTTCTCTTCTTTTTACTTTTACATGGAATGAATATTTATATATGAGGTGAAAATTACGATATAATGTATCTAAGAGTGAGGTGAACAATGAAATACATAAAATCATATGGTCGGTTGATATTGATCCTTTGCGGACTCGCTGCTTGTGCAGCCGGTTTTATGCTTTTCTATCAATATAACGTAAGTGATTCAACCACGTTGTTTATCTTAAGTATCGTTTCAATGTCGGCCGTCTTTCTGTTTACAGCTTATGAGATCATTTTGTCGTTGAAGAATTCACCCACCATTAACTCCGAGACGGATCAAGAAGTATTATCACAAGTAGAGATCAGAACCGAGCTTGATGAGTCGCCTGAAACGGAAATCACAACCCTTGATCAATCTAAACCGGTCCTAGAGATCATTACGGAAAAGGAAGAGATCGAAGAGGACCTTCCGTTTTCGGATGAATCAGACGAAAACAACAAAACAATAACTACCCCTGCTCCATTTGAAATTATTGGCGTTGATGACAGTAATATAAGTCCTACCATTGTTGTTGCTGATGAGTTAGAAATCGATAACGTTTACGTTGAAATAGCTAACATACTCGATGATGAAACTACCGATAAAGGTACGGATGATCTTCAAGTAGCGACAGAACCTGATGATGAGTCGGTCGTTGATTCAGCAGCAGAAGTAGAGTTCCCTTCAGAAATACAAGTTGAATCGATAGTACCTTTGATCCCTTCGCAAACTCCAGTTGTAAAAATTAAGAACTCACTGAAAAACCTTTTTGGGAATTCCGGTAAGCATACTCTGAATAATGTATATTATGGTGATTGGATCGAATTAGAGGATTCATATGGGATCTTCTCGGATCTCAAAGAAATCAACGTAGAAAACCGTCAAAGTAGTATTTCAAAACTGGTCGGAGGTGAAGTATTGAAATATGACTTCTATATATGGGAAGGTCATCCTGCTGTACACATACTCTATAATAAGGAATCGATCGGTGTCCTTCCAAAAGCACTTTCCGCGCAATTATGGGAGTTGAAAGATCATATCGATAAGATTTCTGTTAAAACGATTCGACGGACAAAAGTAAATCAAATCAGTGTTAATATCAGTTTGAAACTAAGTGCCAAAGAGAAATTGATTCAACTGTTTGGCGAGCAAGTTTCGGAATCGACTAGCAACTAAAAAAGCCGTGCGAAAGACTTTTTTTATCACTATTTACTTGAACCCATAATTATTTAGATGGATCAAAAAACGATTATTGATCAGTTTCTTCGTAAATAGTTCTTTAAACGTAACTGATTTCGTTTTATCTTGATTTCTGAGCTTTTCTAGTTCCACACTGATCTTTTCGTTATCTGCCAGTAAATCATAATAGAAATCTTCAAACCTGGCTAATAGTTCGATTGCTTCACCTGAATATCCTTCTAGTTGTTGAGTGAGGTTGTTTTCGGAAATATACATCTTTCCATCAATAATCGATTTTCTTGTCAATCTTTCCATCTTTTCTCCTTTTCGGTCATGATACTTTGCTTAATTTCTAAATAGGTTTTTTACTTTGATCAATATTGACTGAATCTAAAGATGAGATCATTCTATCCAACGATTCAGCGAACTCATCATCATTCTGGCTTGTCCTTTTTTTAGGCCCCTTTAGGTGGTTTTTTCCTGAAGATCTTCTTACCTTTTGGGCATGATGACGATCCATCAGCATCTGGTCGATATTGTCATTTGTATACCAAATTCCATTTTGATGGATCACTTTAGCCCCTTTACCTAGTGCCATCGCAGCAACTCCGTAATCTTGAGTTACAACAATATCATCTTTTGAACATCGATTTATCAATGCATAATCCACCGCATCGGCACCGGCACTGATTTGAACGACTTCACTGTACGTTGATCGCAACAGATGATTAAAATCGCAGAGTAGTACTACAGGTAAGTTGTAATAGGCAGCGATTGTTTCGATAATTTCAACGACGGGACAGGCATCTGCATCGACAAAGATTTTCATCAGCTACTACCTTCTTTCCAGTTGATCCAAATTCTAATCCACTTATTGTGCGATCCATCAAAGTATCTTTTCCATCCTGATATCCGCATGCCAAGTTCCATTTGAATAGGTAAAGTTCGGATAACGAATGATTTCATGATACCCTAGTTTTGTGTAGAAACGGTGGGCTCGTTCATTGTGTTCAAACACACCCAATTCGATGCGCTTAAACCCTTTATTTTTACATTCATTCTCAAGAAATTCCATAGCAAATTTAGCGATTCCTTTACCCCAATACTCTTTTTCTCCGATTGAGATAGAGATCCATGCGCTCCCTGCTGATTTATCATACAACAGTTGGAAATTCTTTTGGATCGATAAATCACCAATCGGAAGTGATCCGTCATAAATAATATATTTTGATTGATCAGGATACTCACACATTGAATGATAGGCATCATTCAAGGTAAATGGTTCCGGTTTTTTTTCAACGAAATTGGGATGAACAAATTGTACAATTTCTTTATCGTTATACCACTTAACGAGTTGGGCAGCGAGTTTGTCACTTGCCGTAATCGGTTCAATATGTAATTTCATTACTTTTTTTCTCCTCTATAGAAATAATAATAGCACACTCTCTATATCCATCCCCTTTTATACAACGCATTGTGTTATAAAGTTAATTTTCTCTTCAACTAATTTATGGACAACTCAGAATGAAGCTCTCACCCAATCAACGAAATATGATATAGTTATTTCACATTGAATGTTTTGTATCGAGAAATTAACTTTATCTTTGTGTCAATTTTTTCCTGAACTCGACGTTTAACTTTCATACGATCAATACCCTTAACAAGTTACTGCACAGATTTCATAAGTGTATATTCATCTGGAAAAATTTTCATGGAGGAAAAATTGCATGCCCTTTAAAATAGTTAGAAATGATATTACCAAAATGGCGGCCGATGGGATCGTCAATGCCGCAAATTCATCACTCCTTCAAGGCGGTGGTGTTTGTGGTGCGATTTTCAATGCAGCCGGTGCCGAGCCTTTACAAGCAGCGTGTGACCAAGTAGGTTATTGTGCTCCTGGTCAGGCCGTCATTACACCGGGATATGCCCTTCCAGCCAAGTTTATTATTCATACAGTCGGTCCTGTATGGCATGGAGGATCTACCGGTGAATCTAAAATATTAGCGAATTGCTATTTAAATTCATTGAAACTTGCCCAGTCAAATCATCTTGAGTCTTTAGCATTTCCACTGATCTCTTCCGGGATCTATGGATATCCGAAAGATGAAGCACTGACCATCGCTATTTCGACGATAGGTAGTTTTCTGTTAAAAAATGATATGAATGTTACGTTGGTTGTTTATGATAAAAGTACCTTTGTACTGAGTGAGAGATTATTTACTTCGATTGAAAAGTATATCGATGATAATTATGTTGATGATCATCTTGATTTTCGATCAAATCGCCGCAGGGATGAGGATATGATCCATATGAATGAAGTTTTATTGACCACAACGACTTTTGAAGATCGCTATTTACCACAGACGAGTGCTAAATCACAACGAAGACTTGAAGATGTGCTCAAACATCTTGACGAAACATTTTCTGAACACCTGTTCAGATGGATCGATGATAAAGGTCTTAAAGATCCGGTTGTTTACCGGAAAGCCAATCTTGATCGTAAATTGTTTTCTAAAATTCGGAGTGATAAAGAGTATCGCCCTAGTAAGTCAACGGCGATCGCTCTATCGATCGCACTAGAGCTCAATCTTGATGAAACCTTAGACCTCTTAAGGAAAGCCGGATATACGCTATCTCGCAGTAATAAATCAGATATCATTATCGCATTCTTCATCGAATCAGGAAAACCTAATCTGTTTAAAATCAATGAAGTATTATTCAATTATGACCAACCATTATTAGGTGCTTAAATGTCGCTCTGAAAGCGACCACGTAGAATGAGAATTTTGTTATTCTTTGTTCATAAAGAACGGAGAATAATAATGAAACCAAATTTAACTGAACTAGTGTTTATTCTAGATAGAAGTGGATCAATGGCAGGACTTGAATCGGATACGATCGGTGGCTTTAACGGCATGTTGGAAAAACAAAAGAAAGAGCCAGGAGAAGCAATGGTAACAACAGTGCTCTTTGATGACAAATTAGAACTGCTACATGATCGCTATGATATCCGTAGAATTCACCCGGTAACCGAAAAAGAATATTATGTTTGTGGATCCACTGCGCTATTGGATGCGATTGGCGTAACGATCGACCGCTTAGGTAAGATTCAAAAATTCTCCGGTGAAAGTCAACGCGCAGACAAAGTGATCGTTGTTATTACGACAGACGGAATGGAAAATGCCAGTCGCAAGTACACCTATACTGAAGTTCAAAAAATGATCGAACGCCAGAAAACAAGATTTGGTTGGGAATTTATCTTCTTAGGTGCGAATATCGATGCGATCGCTACTGCCGCAAAATTCGGTATCGATGCTGACCATAGCTCAAATTTCAATGCTGATAAAGAAGGATTAAATTTAACATTTAACTCAATGAATGAATTTGTAGCGAATGTTCGAAATGATATTTCCTTCTCTGCAAATTGGAAAACAAGTGTTGATGAAGACTACAAAACACGGAATAAAGAAAAACAGTAACCTAAAAACTCTGAATGTATTGTTCAGAGTTTTTTAGTTCAATAGAAATAATAAAAAACGGAAATAAATTAATTTCTGCTCCATTAAATCAAAAAGTTAATGGAGTCACAACTAATCGAATCTCGATTCACCTATAACTTATAACTACTTGTTACTGGACTCTTCGATATTTTTGCATCTGCTTATGAGATCTTGAAGAAATTCTTTGCGGTCGATCGGTGAAATATAGGTAGTTCCTGTTAGATAACCTTTAGCATGCTGTCGAATTTCAATACGTTCACGTGACAGCGCCATCGAAGACAACATATTTTCGCATAGTTTTACTGATTTGATTTTTTCGTACTGTATTTTTTCTATAAAAGGACCACTTTTACATAGAAGATACGCCTCATCAAGCACATAGTACGTACCTAGATAAATCCATACTACAAATAGTAACACCGGTACTGCCAGAATAGAAACGAAGACTCTTACTCCGCTTGGTACGATTACGATACTGATAATGAGAATCATTATCACCATCCAAATTAATAGACTGATCCAAAAATCGATTTTTGCTTTGATTTTCATTGTTCTCCGTTTTGTTACAAGTTATCAAAAAACATAGATACATTGATCATGAATACCTATTATCCGATGGTGACCCTGTTTTTTCCATCAAGTTTACTCTGATACATTAACTCATCAGCTCGTTTAATTATACTTTTAACGGTATCTGTTTCAAGCGAAATCGTAGCACCGATTGAAACGGACACTTGAACTTCAGTCTTGCCTGAACGATACTTTGAATTTTCAATCAAGTATCTTATTTTCTCTGATACAATACTTAATCCATGAATATCAAGATTTGAGAATACTATAATAAATTCTTCTCCGCCCCACCGGCCGATAGAATCACTATTACGTAAATTGGATTGGACCGTTTTAGAAACTATTTTTAAGATCTCATCACCAATATCATGGCCATAGTCATCATTGACCCTTTTAAAATTATCGATATCCAGAAAACAAATTCCAAATGGCGTATTCACTGTTTGAAACTCTCTGACTTTTGATTCAATGATCGTTTCCAAGTATCTTCTATTAGGTATTTGTGTTAGTTGATCTTCTGATGACTCTTTGCGATATCTTTCTATTTTACTTAACAACGAATGTTCTTTTTTATTTTCACTAAAGAATTCCATGGCACCGATAGCTTCGTTCTTTTCATTAAATAGAGGGATCGCTCTGACAAGAACCGGAACTCTATGTCCATCTTTATGCTGTAAGTAAACACTTGCTTCTCTGCTGACTCCTTCTACCATAGATGCTTGCAGTGGACATCCTTGAAAACAGAGTCCAACACCGTTTTCATCAACATGATTAAGAATGTTATCGTAGCATTTTCGATTTAAAACTTCAGCCGCAGTAAAACCGGTTATTTCTTCGGCACCACGATTCCAACTTGTAATCGTTCGTTCTTTATCAACAAAATACGCTCCTTCGAAAAGATTCCCAATAATGTCTTCGTTCTGCAATATTGCTTTCATCCTGTATCCTCCTGTGAAATTGTCACTCACATCAATAGTTTTAGAAAAACGATTACTCACTCTAATTTTGATTACATTATAGCTTGTTTATTGCTATTATTCACGTATTTTTGATTGCGGTCAGATCAAGATTCAAATTTATACACACTCCTATAATGTAACTCTTTCATTTTTAAATTATAAATACTTTGAACTCATAAGTAAATAAGATTTTTCCCTTTTATATTCAATCCTAAGCTAGTCAGAATGAAGTTGCCTAGGTTGACTAGATATAATGCAAAAGACTTGAATGTAGATCCTACTTACAGTATATTTTGCTTATAAATAAGTAGTTCAATTAAAATATACTTGCTTGTTTAACACTAAAAAAATGAAAGAGGTGTTTACTGGTGATCATCAATAACACAAATCCCAAGGTAGATGAATTTTTGCAACATACCGAAAAATGGCATGAAGAATTTGTAAACTTAAGAAAACTTATTTTAGATTATGAATTGACTGAGGAGTTAAAATGGGGAGTCCCTTGTTATACTTATCAAGAAAAAAATATTTTATTGATTCATGGATTCAAGCAGTACTGTGCGATTCTCTTCATCAAAGGTTCCTTGCTGCAAGATCCTCATAACCTTTTGATTCAACAAACTGAAAATGTGCAAGCAGGACGTCAACTTCGCTTTACCAATGTTCAAGAGATCAACTCAAATGAATCCATCATAAAATCATTCATCAGAGAAGCGATTGAAATTGAAAAAGCCAGAGTAGAAGTAAGCTTTAAGAAATCAACGGACTATACGATTCCGCTTGAACTTCAAAACCAATTTGATATTGTGACAGACTTGGAAACGGCCTTTAAAGCATTATCACCAGGACGTCAAAATGCCTATCTCTATTATTTCTCAGCCCCTAAATTACCTAAGACTCGTGAAGTGCGAGTAGAGAAATATGTGCAACAAATTCTAGATGGTAAGGGAATGTAGGCTGTGTCAATAATCTTGTGTAAACTATCCGGCTCAAACTCGGAAACAGATAGTCTCAACTCTACTTTGTAAACATGTCGTCGATCTTCGAAGTCACAGAACCAAATCCCTTATGGATTCTCATCATAAAGCGTTGATT
>JBBRCP010000081.1:0-7841 GCA_038204785.1 Erysipelotrichales bacterium | reverse complement strand
TGAAATTCCGCAAATGGATGATGAAATCGACGAAGCTTTTGTTCAACTGATCAATCATATCGAAGAACTGATGAATGCAGGAACTACGATTCCGCATTTAGTTCAAACAGTTGCCATGTTAAGAAACATTGAACGTGCCGGCGATCATACCAAAAATATCTGCGAGCATCTAATTTATCAGGTTCGCGGACAACATTACGATTTCGGATAAGCAAACTATTATCAGTCAGTTAAACGGAGAAATTTCATAAAATCTCCGTTTTTTCTATCTAAAGCGACTCTCTCAATCGGTTAATTCAGGTGAGTGATGTCTATCATCGGTGACGTATGATATAATATCAATTGGAGGAAAATCTATGGATATAACCTTCTTAAATCAAAGTAATGAATACAGCTGGAAGAACTATAAATCATATCTCAGTGAAATTGCGAATAAGGTCAAAGAAACAATTGAACTCAAGTATGATTTTGCTTTTTCGGTGATTCTGGTCAATGATGATAAAATCCAAGAGATCAACCATCTTTATCGCCATATCGACCGCCCGACCGACGTCATCAGTTTTGCGATGCAAGAAGGGGAAGACATCATCGATGAACACCAACCAGAGTTGATGTTAGGTGATATTTTTATCAGTGTAGATGCTGTCCGCAGACAAGCAGCGGAGTATGGTCATTCATTGAAACGTGAATTTTGTTTCTTAACTGTTCATGGTCTTTTACATCTTTTGGGGTATGACCACATGAATCCAGCCGATGAAAAGACAATGACCGAGTTGCAGGAAAGAGTATTGCATGATATCGCCCAACGCTAAAACATGGACACGTTTGATCTTTAAATTCAACGTGGCACTTGCTGGTGTGATCGATGGATTGCTTCATGATTTCAGTATCCAACTTCAATTTACTTTAGGCACGCTCGCTCTTATCGTAGCGTCTGTGCTGAAATTTAGTTCCATCGAGTGGTGCATTTGGTTGCTTTGTATCGGCTTGGTGATCACACTTGAATATATCAATAGTGCCCTGGAAACAATTTTAGACCGAATGGATCCTAGTTTCCATATATTGACGAAGAAAGCTAAAGATCTTGGTTCAGCAGCCGTATTGATCAGTGCCGTTACGTCATTAATTATCGGAATCATCATTATATTGAATCATCTATAAAAGGAGAAACGTATGAACAAGGAAGCCTTATTAAAAAAAGCATTTGAAGCAATGGATCATGCTTATGCACCGTATTCCAATTATCATGTTGGGGCGTGTGCCCTAATGAAAGACGGTACGATGTTTTTAGGTGCCAATATCGAAAATGCATCCTATGGAGCGACTAACTGCGGTGAAAGAAGCGCAATTTTTGCGGCATATTCCAATGGATACAGAGCCGATGACATCGAAGCACTTGCGATTGTGACTGATGGTGACCGAGTCGGTGCACCTTGTGGGATCTGCCGTCAGGTTCTTAGTGAATTGTTGAATGATGATACTCCAATCCTACTTTCAAACGGAAAAGAAATCATTGAAAAAACAATTGTTGACTTATTACCGATGCGCTTCACAAAAGAGGATCTGTTATGATCTTTAAATCAGGATTCATCGCAATCGTAGGACGACCGAATGCCGGTAAGAGTACATTACTGAATCAGATCATGCATCAAAAAGTAGCCATTGTTTCCAACAAAGCGCAAACGACACGTAACAGTATACGTGCGATCGTGACGACAGAAGATGCGCAGATGATCTATATCGATACACCGGGAATTCATAAGCCAAAACATGAATTGGGTAAACAACTTAATCGATTGGCGTATGCTTCGTTAGCCGGTGTTGATGTTATCTATTATTTGTTGGATGCATCAAAAAGTTTCGGCAGAGGGGATGAGTTCGTTCTTGATTATCTCAAGCAACAACATATTCCGATTTTTCTGATTCTCAATAAGATTGATTTATTACCGAAAGTGAAAATGATCGAACGATTGATCGAACTCGATAATATGAAAGTGTTTGCCGAAATTATCCCAGTCAGTGCCAAGACACGTGATAATGTGGATACGCTATTACAATTGACTAAAGACTATCTAAAAGAAGGGGTGAAATATTACCCTGACGATATGAAAGTCGATTATCCGGAACAATTTATCTTATCCGAGATTATCCGTGAAAAATTGTTGCATAAGACCAGTGATGAGATTCCACACTCGATTGCGGTTATTATCGAACAATACAAAGAGAAAAAAGAAAGTGTCCTGATTCAAGCGATGATTCTGATCGAACGTGATTCACAAAAGGGGATCGTCATCGGTAAACAAGGTGCGTTACTGAAAGAGATCGGTCAAGAAGCACGTTTGGAATGCGAGACGATCTTAGGTAAAAAAGTATTCCTCGAGCTGTTTGTGCGTGTTGAAAAAGATTGGCGCAATCGGCGCAGCCAATTACTTCAATTAGGTTATATTCACCCTGAATTGGAAAAAGACGATGAATGATAGTACGGATGCAATCATCCTTTACCAACAAGAATATAAGGAAAAAGATGCATTGTTATACGTACTGACTCGGGAAAAAGGGTTTATTACTTTTTTAGCCCGCGGGATTCAAAAACTTGATAGTAAGAATTCTTACGCATGCATGCCATTTAGTATTTCACAGTTGACCTATGATGAAAAAGAGAACAGTGATTTTCAACTCTTACATGCTGCTTCGCTGATCGAATCTAACCGGAAAATCCGTGAAGATCTAGTCAAAACAGCTGTTGCGAGTGTCATGAGTGAATTATCTCTAAAGTTATTGCGTGATGGTCTTGACGAAGAAACTGCTACTTATCTCTATCGCTTGCTCCGATTCTCAATGGATCATTTGCGTGAATCCGATCAATATCAATGTGCATTGGGGTTCTATCTAGCACGCATTCTCGATATGATCGGTATCAGTCCGATGGTCGACGCTTGTACAAGTTGCGGAAAAGAGAAGGTCAATAGTATTTCCCTCAGCGAAGGCGGATTTCTTTGTCCTGAGTGCCGGATCAAACTGAGTGCACCGCTTTATTCACCTGATATTTTGAAGGAGTTTCGATTGATCAATAAAGCAAAGGAAGAAAATTATTCACAATTGGAAAAATATGGAGTCAAACATGATGAAGTGCTTGTTTTGATGAATAGTTTTCTGGTTGAATATGCTGGAATCACACTTAAAAGTTGGGCATTTTTAGAAAAATGTACTATAATAAAATAGTTCATTATAAAGGAGTAAAACAATGGTAAAAGCAAGTTTTGAGACGATTGTCAATCATGCGAAGAGCTCAGGTTTTGTATTTCAAGGTTCAGAAATTTATGGTGGTCTTTCCAATACCTGGGATTTCGGTCCATTGGGAATCGAACTAAAAGATAACATTAAAAAAGCGTGGTGGTCGAAGTTTATTCAAGCTAACCCGTATAATGTAGGTATTCAATCGGCGATTCTGATGAATCCACAAGTTTGGATAGCCAGCGGTCATTTAGGAACATTTACTGATCCTTTGATGGATTGCCGTCAATGCAAGACGCGGCACAGAGCGGATAAGCTGATTGATGAACATTCACATGGAACAGCCAATTCTTCAGCTTGGAACAATACACAGATGAAAGCGTACATTGATGATAACCATGTTGCATGCCCAAATTGCGGTGCTCATGATTTCACAGATATCCGTCAATTCAATCTAATGTTCAAAACATTCCAAGGAGTAACCGAAGATTCAAAAAACACGATTTATCTGCGTCCGGAAACAGCTCAAGGGATGTTTGTCAACTTCAGAAATGTGCAACGCACGATGCGTAAAAAAATACCGTTCGGTGTCGGTCAGATCGGTAAATCATTCCGTAATGAAATCACACCGGGCAACTTTATCTTTCGTACCCGTGAGTTTGAACAGATGGAACTTGAGTTCTTTTGCAAACCTGGAGAAGATTTAGAGTGGTATGAGTATTGGAAGAAATTTTGTGTTGAATGGTTGCATCAATTAGGATTAACTCCTGAAAACGTAAGGCTTCGGGAACATGCTAAAGAAGAACTGAGTCACTATTCTAAAGGAACCAGTGACATCGAATATAATTATCCGTGGGGCTTTGATGAATTATGGGGAATTGCTGATCGGGCTGATTACGATCTCAAACAACATCAGACTCATTCAGGAACCAGTATGGAATATCTCGATCCGACGACCAACGAAAAGTACATTCCGTACTGTGTCGAACCGGCTGTAGGAGTTGAACGCTTGATGTTGGCATTTTTATGCGATGCGTATGATGAAGAAATTCTTGAAGGTGGCGATGTACGAATTATTCTGCATTTACATCCGGCATTAGCACCGTTTAAAGCATGTATTTTACCGCTCAGTAAACAACTGTCGACATCTGCAATGGATATTTAGAGTATATTAGCAACGAATTTCGCAGTTGAATATGATGAGACAGGGAGTATCGGAAAACGATACCGCCGCCAAGATGCGATTGGGACACCCTTTTGTATAACAGTTGATTTTGAAACACAGAACGATCATTGTGTGACTGTGCGTGAGCGCGATACGATGGTTCAAGAAAGAGTCAATATTGATCAATTACTGGAGTATATCCAGAGCCGTTGCCGTTATTAATGGGGTGAAAGATTGCACGAACTGAATGAAGAAGAGATCAACAGTGTTAGAAGCAAAGCAGATATATCCGAAATTATCGGTCATTATCTGCCGCTGGTAAAAAAAGGCAAAAGTTATAGTGCTGTTTGTCCTTTTCATGATGATCATGATCCATCACTGTCTATATCACATGATAAACAGATTTATAAATGCTTCGTATGCGGAGCCGGTGGCAATGTTTTCACCTTTGTCAGAGATTATGAACACATATCATTCAGAGAAGCAGTTGTCAAAGTTGCTCAATGGACGGGGTTTGAACTTAGTTCTGATTTTCATCAAGACTCCGAAATCAAGATGGATCCGAAGATTCGCCGTTTGTACGATGTGCTTCGCGATACAGTCCTATTCACGCATTATGCAATCAATTCATCAGCCGGAGTGGATGCGAAACTATACCTAACCAACCGTGGAATCACAGAGTCGATCATTGATAAATTTGAGATCGGTTATAATCAGGATAGCGACGAAGTAACAAAATTCATGCAGGCAAAAGGCTATACTGTCGAAGAATTGGTAAAAGCCAATGTGACACGTATCAATGAGTACGGTGAAAAAGATGTTTTCGCTTCTCGAATCACTTTTCCGATCCATGATCCGCAGGGAAAACCAGTTGGTTTTAGTGCTCGTACTTTGATCAAAGAAGTTTCAAGTAAATATATCAATACCAATGAATCACCGATTTATACCAAAGGTAAACTTTTATATAACTACCATCGTGCTAAACTACCCGCCAGAACCGAAAAAGAAGTGTTTTTAGTGGAAGGAGTCACGGATGTACTTGCATTTGACAAAGCAGGCATCTATAATGTATTGGCTACATTGGGAACAGCTTGCACAAAAGAACAGATTCGTCTGATTCAACAAGCGAGTGAACATGTGGTTTTATGTTATGACGGAGACGCCGCAGGGCAGAACGCCACGTATAAGATCGGTCAATTATTGAATCAGAATCGATTAAAGATCGAAGTCGTCCGTAACGATACCGGCATGGATCCGGATGAAATCTGCCAAAAGCAGTCACCGGAATCACTGGTGAAAATTTCAAAACAACGATACAGCTGGATTGACTTTGTGATCGATTATAATTTGCGCAGGATCGATTTGGATAATTATACACAAAAAAAAGAGTTCGCAAAGCAAATGATGGAAGAAATAAGTGCTGCCGGCGATGCATTCGACCAGGAAACGTTGTATCAACGGATCCAGAACATTACCCAATTCACACCTCAACAACTTCAACTTCTGAAAAGCAACCGACGAACCGAAGTCAAAGAACCCAGCACCGGTCGGATTTTCGCTTCACCGCGGATCAACCGCAGGAAATGGGCAGAATACGAAATACTTGGACAAATGTTGAACAGTCTTCAAGCAGCTGTACATTTTCGTGATAAACTTGGCTTTCTGCCTGATGTTCTATCAAACAAATGTGCCTTGACCATTCTTGACTATTACCGTCATCATAGTGAGATCATCCTTGCAGATTTTATCAACAGTGTCGAAGATGAGAATCTACTTCAATTGATCACAGAAATATCGCAAAAAGAAATCTATTATAAAGAGTACAATTCAACAGCGTTGGCTGATGCGATGGCACAGGTGAAATTGCAGTTGATTGACGAACAGATTTTTAAAGTCAAAGCTGACTGTAGAGTTTCTACAGATGTCGAAGATCGTAAGATCTTAGCTGCTGAGCTTGACAGATTGCGTGAAGAAAAGAATCGAATAAAGAATCAACCAAAGGAGGCATAACATGGCTCAAATCAAAACAGTTCAAATTAAAACATTAGATGAAATCAAACAAGGATTTAAAGATGAATTCAAAGAAAAAGGTAAAGTTTTCCAGAAGGACGTAATCAAGTCATTGGACCAATTCGATCTAAGTGACGATGATACGGTTGACGTATATGATTGGCTTCAAAGTGAAAGCATCATTCTTTCTGAAGATGATGATATCGAAGCTGAACTGAGTTTACCACTTACAGAAGAAGCTGCCTTGATGGAAGATGATATGGAATTTTTGGCTGAAGACGCTGAAGATGCCGTTGAAGATATCAATATCGTCGATCTTGATATTTATGATGCCAATTATTCAGCAACTCCGTATGTAAGAATTAATGATCCGGTCAAAATGTATTTAAAAGAAATTGGCCGTGTTAACCTTTTAAATCCGGAAGATGAACCAGAAATTGCCAGACGAATTCAAGAAGGGGATGAAGAAGCCAAACGGGTTCTGATTTCAGCTAACCTTCGATTGGTTGTTTCCATCGCTAAGAAATATGTCGGAAGAGGTATGTTATTTCTGGATCTGATCCAAGAAGGTAACATGGGTCTGGTCAAAGCTGTCGAAAAATTCGATTATACCAAAGGATTCAAATTTTCAACGTATGCCACTTGGTGGATCCGTCAGGCGATCACGCGCGCTATCGCTGATCAAGCCAGAACGATTCGTATCCCGGTTCATATGGTTGAAACAATCAATAAACTAACACGTGTTCAACGTCAATTAGTTCAGGATTTAGGACGCGATCCTTCAGCTGAAGAAATTGCTGCTAAAATGGAAAACATCACACCGGAAAAAGTGCGTGAAATTCAAAAGATCGCACTTGAACCAGTATCACTGGAAACACCGATCGGAGAAGAAGACGATTCGCATTTGGGCGACTTCATTGAAGACAAAGATGCCATGAGTCCGGATGAATATGCTAATAATCAACTACTTAAAGATGAGATCAACATGGTTCTTCAAGGTCTTACCGATCGTGAAGAAAAGGTATTGCGTCTTCGCTTCGGACTGTATGACGGACGTACGAGAACCCTTGAGGAAGTTGGAAAAGAGTTCAATGTTACCCGTGAACGTATTCGTCAGATCGAAGCTAAAGCGCTAAGAAAGCTCAAACATCCAACACGTTCAAAACGACTGAAGGATTTTGTGGATAAGATCTAATGCTTGATCGGCGCCTACAATCGATTTTCGATTTGGTAGAACCATGTGAATGTTGTGCAGATATCGGTTGTGATCACGGCTATTTAGCCTTACAATTGTTGATTCAACGAAAAGTAACATCAGTTGTAGCCGCCGATATGCGTGAACAACCACTAAAATCAGCCCAGGATACTTTTAATGAGAATCATATTACGGAAGGAATTTCTTTTGTACTATGTGATGGGATCACTTTAATCA
>JBBRCP010000080.1:0-8176 GCA_038204785.1 Erysipelotrichales bacterium | reverse complement strand
TTGCACTCCACAGTTTATGAAAAATCTTCCCATAGCCGTTGGTTGAAAGGACTTATCGCCCAACAATGAAGAAAGCCGATGTTTGTTCATCCGCTCTCTCTTATCTTTCTTGTTTATTCCACACTTATTTGACACTAACCACACTATGAGTTTTTTAGAGGATTTTTGGTGAATATGATCTTCATTTTTTGAAAGAATCTATCATTATTTATCCTTCTTCTAGTTTCTATCTTCATTCAGTATTTATGACTCAATCCGCGATCCATCGATTTCTTTTTCTGTGTTTGCCCTCTACGTGTTACAAATCGCATAACTAAATACACCAAAATGTAAATTAAAAATGAAAACAAATAATTATATTCAGAAAATAGATTGACATTACTTTCATTTGATAATAGAATAACGTCATAAAAACATTGAAGAGAAAAGTAGATCACGGATGATTTCACAGAGAACCCTGCAGTGCTGAAAAGGGTAAATCGAACTTGGTTGAAAATGGTCTTGGAGTTGCATACCGAAGGGAAACCCAAGGCTATGACGGAATCACCCGTTAACGTGACAGAGTATAACTTGATTTTCAAGCGTACTTGATAAGGCTGTTCATATCTGAACAGTAAATAAAGGTGGTAACACGGGTAAAGCCCTCGTCCTTAGGATGAGGGCTTTTATATTATCCGGGAGGGTAAAAATGAACATTACACAGCTTCAACAATTGATTTTCCTAGCGGTTGATAAACGGATCGGTGATTTTAGGCAGATCGCCTTGGATATCCACGATCATCCGGAAACCAGTAATCATGAATATTATGCATGTGGAAGATTATCCGACCGTTTGCGTCTTGAAGGATTTGAAACAACAGTTGACGTGGCCAATCATCCAACCGGATTTGATGCTCGATTCAAAAGTCAAAAAGCAGGCCCTGTCATTGCTTTTTTAGCTGAATATGATGCTTTGGAAGGACTCGGACACGGTTGCGGCCATAATCTGTTTGGTGCAACATCATCGTTGGCAGCGATTGCACTAAAAGAGATCGTAGAAGAAGTCGGAGGAGAGATCAGAGTTTATGGGACTCCCGGCGAAGAGGGAGGAGAAAACGGAAGTGCCAAAGGCAGTTTCGTCAGAGAAGGCTTCTTCAACGATGTTGATGTTGCACTCTGTGTACACCCTGCAGATCAGCATCGATTGACGAGTGCTGCGTTGGCCAATGATCCTGTTGATATCGAGTTCTTTGGTCGAGCTGCTCATGCGTCAGGATCTCCTGAAAAAGGAATCAATGCACTGGATGCGGTGATTCAAGTATATAACGCAATCAATGCCCTTCGCCAACACTTGCCCGTTGATGTACGTATTCATGGGGTCATTACTCAGGGTGGAGTTGCAGCCAACATCGTTCCTGATTATGCGAAAGCACGCTTCTATTTGCGCGCTGCAACACGTTCGACATTAAATGATGTATATGCGAAAGTTGAAAGAATCGTTCAAGGAGCCGCTCTTCAAACCGGATGCACTTACAAGTTTGGTTTATTTCAGAACAGGGTTGATAATGTTATTCCGACTCCACTCTTCGATGAGTTATATCGAAATCATCTATCCGCATTCAATCAAGAAATTAGTTTGGTGGCCGGGGGTGCCGGATCAACAGATGTTGGAAATGTATCGCAAGTTATACCCACGCTGCATCCGCATATTAAAATTACCGAAGTCCCCACACCTGCTCATTCCAACGAGTTCAAAGAAGCAGCACGCAGTGAACAAGGTCTGCAATCGATTTCATTAGGTGCCAAACTACTCGCACTTACAGCCTTAGATCTGCTCTTGGATCATGAACTGTTAGATAAGATCAAATCACAACATAAAGCAGAAGTCGCTAAGCAACATGGTTAAAGAAAGGAATTCCCAATGATCGAACTAAAAAACATTACGAAAACATTTACATTAGACGATCAAATCGTGGTCGCAGTCAAAGATCTCAGTCTACAAATCAATGATGGTGAAATATACGGGATAATCGGAGAGAGCGGTGCCGGTAAAAGTACATTGGTTCGATGTATCAATTTACTTGAACGGCCATCTTCTGGTACTGTCTATCATAACGGTATCGATCTGATGACACTTGCACCAAAAGAGTTACTTGCAGTCCGAAAAAAAATCGGGATGATTTTCCAGCAATTCAATTTATTTACATCACGAACTGTTTATGAGAATGTGGCCTATCCGTTAAAAGGCTTAACTAAGTCAGCTTGTAAGAAAAAGGTCGATGCCTTGTTACGTTTAGTGGGTATCGAAGATAAAGCCAATGCTTACCCTTCACAACTCAGCGGCGGTCAGAAGCAACGCGTCGCGATTGCACGAGCATTGGCCAATGATCCGGATATTCTGTTATGCGATGAAGCAACCAGTGCTCTGGATCCCCAGACAACCCAACAGATTCTCAAACTTTTGAATGATCTCAACCAAAAATTAGGCATTACGATCGTCATTATCACGCATGAGATGGCTGTCATCAAAGCGATTTGCCGAAGAGTTGCTGTACTGGAGAATGGTCACTTGGTTGAAGAGGGTCCGGTGGTCAATGTCTTCTCGGAACCGGTTCATCCGGCAACGAAAGCATTCGTCGATAGTACCCATCAGGCCGTTCGTTTTATCGAGTTATTGAAAAGCCCGAATAATTCATTCAACCTGAAAACGAATGATCTGATCTTACGTATCGATTTTGTCGGTTCTGAAACCTCTACTCCATTGATTTCGCAAGTCACTCGAATGTATGACGTGGACACAAATATCATCTATGCCAACATCGATATCGTTCAAGATATACCACTTGGAACCCTGGTCGTTCTGCTCAGTGGTAGCGAAAACGGTAAAATTTCAGCCATTGCAACCCTTAAAGAACACGTGAAAGTCGAGGTGATCCAACATGATTGAGCTTCTACAACCGTATATTCCGAATCTACTGGATTACTTTGATGAGTTTCTGATCAGTATCCAAGAAACCCTGATCATGCTTATCGTGTCGGGTGTGCTTGCCTTTATCGTCGGTTTACTCCTAGGTGTTGTTCTGGTTGTTACGAAACCCAAAGGAATCCTTCCTAATCCGATCGTTTATGGCATCCTGGACCGAATCATCAATATCTTCCGCTCGATCCCCTTCGTTATTCTGCTTACTCTGCTGATCCCACTGACACGAATCATCATGGGGACCGGCTTAGGGGTCAAAGGGGCTATCGTTCCGCTTGTCTTCGGTGCAACTCCTTTCTTTGTTCGTCAGGTCGATATGGCCCTATCGAATGTTGATCGAGGATTGATTGAAGCCGCTCAATCGATGGGATCCACACCCTTGGAAATCATATTCAGAGTTCTGCTGCGTGAAAGTATCCCCTCACTGGCACGTGGTACAAGTATTACCCTGATCAGTTTGATAGGATTGACTGCCATGGGCGGTGCTGTCGGAGGCGGTGGATTAGGTGCCTTTGTCATCCGTTATGGACATAATCGATTCATGAGTGATATCACTTATGTTTCCGTTATTATTATTCTTATCCTAGTCTCCATTATTCAAAGCATCGGTAATATTGTTGTTAAGAAAACCACGCATTAACGAAAGAGAGAAACACACTCATGAAAATCATCAAACCCCTGATTATCCTACTCATCACTCTCGTTTTATTCACCGGCTGTTCCAAGAAATCCGTTACTGTCAAAATTGGTATTATCGGCGATTCAAAAGCTTGGACCTATGTCAAAGAACAAGCTGCCAAAGAAAACATCATCATTGAATTGATCAAGTTTACCGACTATCCGCAACCGAACGCAGCCCTGAATGCCGGTGAGCTCGATCTAAATGCTTTCCAACATGTTATCTACCTGAATAAAGAAATCGCCAGTCAAGGTTATAAATTGACTCCGATCGGTAAAACGATCCTCGCTCCACTTGGTTTGTATTCGAAGAAGATCACGAAAATCACCGAAGTTAAAAATGGCGATACCGTTGTTGTTCCGGACGATGTAACCAATGGCGGAAGAGCGTTATTATTGTTGGAATCACAAGGTTTGATCGTTGTAAACGATGCTGCCGGCTTTACCCCGACATTAAAAGACATCACTTCTAACCCAAAAAATCTAGTCATTAAAGAAGTTGCAGCTACCAGTATTCCACAATTATTACCCGATGTTGCGTTTGCTGCAATCAACTCGGGTGTTGCCAAAGATGCAGGTTTGAATCCAGCCAAAGATGCTTTCGTTCTTGAACCTGTTGCCTTGACTTCTGACAATCCTTATATCAATATCATCGTTGCCCGTACAGCAGATAAAGATAACAAGACCTTGTTGCGGATTGTCGCTCTGTACCAAACAGAGGCTGTCAAAGCGGTTATTTTGGAAGACACAAAAGGATCTCAGATACCAGTTTGGTGATCCATTGACTCTATTACTCGCAAAAAAAACTGCAAGATTATTTTGCAGTTTTTTTTGTGAGTTCGTTGATAAAAATGTTTAGTTTAATCGATTTGTTGTGCAACTTTGAGAAGATCATTAAACTGAAACACAATTAGCCTAATATTCTCACTTAAACGAGAACGATCACTTTCTAAATCAACACCTGCTTCAACTTGTTGCATTTCCTTTGATAATGTTAATTTGCGCGTGAAATCGATTTTCTGCAGGATCTCGATCATATTATCGAAGAGTTGTTTTTGATCATCACTCATACGCACTCCATAGGCCTCTTCTACGTAGATGCAATCATACGCCAAATGGTTGATCGTTTTAATTTGCTTAACAATCATATAAAGTGTACTTAAATTTGCTTTTTCTTTCCGATGGAACGGAACGAATTTTTCATTCATCATCATCTCAATGTTGGCTTTCACCATTTCAATGTCCGAGAATATACCGGCCATCACAGATTGATAATCGTTGATTGTAGGGATGCCTGCTAATATATCGCGTGTGATTTTAAGTCCGTCTAGTCCTTGGATTTTAACGAACTCCACTCGTTTCTTTCCGATACTGCGATAGTAAAAGACAGAAAAAAGAAAATTAAACACAAGTGCGATCAGAACTCCCAAGCCCAAAGATGCAATGCGTAGTCTGAAAGTCAGAAAAACGCTTGGATTACCTAAACTATTTTTTTGAAGTAATTGAGTCATATAGATACTGGTGAAAATAGCGACCGGAGGTACCATTCGATAATCGATCTTCAATGCGATATATAGGGTCAGTCCAATTCCTAACGCAACGGTCAAAAAGGTAACATTATAACCCATCAGATAAACCAACATACCTGTACAAAGAGCTCCAAGTGTCGAAGCCAGCAGTTGATTCATTCCTCCACGAATGCCAGAAACATTGATAGGTTCTAGGTTATACATAACCCCCAATAAAACTGAAATCATATCGAGTCGCGTGATGGAAAACGCGTGCCCCAAGAAAAAACCGACACTGATAGCAATCATTGCCTTCAAGATGTATAGTCCGGAATCCAGTAATAACGCTTCTCTTTTTAACCCAATTACATTCATTAGTTGCTTCATAGCTGCCCCTTTTAGGATGATTATTAAATCCTATATATCATTAATCATTAATTTTTTTGGATGTGAGTCTACCCTTTTATACGGCTTCTAACCTGATAAAACGACTTAGATCGGTAATCCGAGATGTTTTCTCATTTCGAACGAGCATTCAAAAATAGCTATTTCTACGTTCAATTGTAGCATATTTAGTTTCACAGATATATTCTCTTTTTGCAATGGAATTCTACATTTTGATTCAGAATAGGAGCTCTAAAATTTTGTGATATTCTTGAATAAAATCACAATTTTCCATGGAAGATCGAAATGTAATCGCTTTCATTGTCGTTGCATCTCACAAACTTAAGGTGTAAACTGAAGTTAGTTCTAGTATTCCTGATGAACAAAAGAAAGAGGGAACAAAAAATGAAGAAGTTATTTGTCGCATTAATGGCATTAGCCTTAGTTACTTCAATGTCAGCATGTACAAAAGTTAAAGAGAAAATAACTCTCAAAGTTTGGGCACCGCAAGAAGAACAAGTATTATTGGCATCGATGGTAGAAGCTTTCAAGAAAGCCAATACCGGATCGGAGTATACAATCGAATTAGGGGTCGTCAGTGAAGCTGATGCTAAGACTCGTTATTTGGAAGACCCGGAAGCGGCTGCAGACGTATTCATGTTTGCAAACGATCAAATCAAAGATTTAGTTAAATCCGGTTCACTTTATGAAATTACAAAGAATAAAGCTGCGATTATCGCTGCTAACGTTCCGGGTTCAGTTGAAGCCGCTACCGTCGGTGGTAAATTGTATGGCTATCCGATGACAGCTGATAATGGTTACTTCATGTATTATGATTCCAGTGTATTCTCAGCAATGGATGTTAAATCGATGGAAACAATGCTTACAAAAGCGGCTTCTGCCAACAAGAAGGTTTTCATGGATGTATCAAATGGTTGGTATATCGCTTCATTCTTCTTAGGAGCAGGTAATACCATAAAGATTGGAACAGACGGCAAACAAGTCGTTGACTTCAATAACGCTAAAGGCTTAGCCGTTGGCGAATTCATCAAATCATTTACTGCTAACCCGGCGTTCCTTACCGGCGATGACAATATCTTAAAGGGTGGTATCGGAACAACGATCGCTGCCGGTGTATCAGGTACTTGGAATGCTGCTGATATTCAAGCAAAACTTGGTGCTAATTATGCTGCAACCAAACTTCCGACGATCAAATTAAACGGAGTTGACACACAGATGGGTAGTTTCGGTGGATTCAAATTAATCGGTATCAACAGTTTAACAAAGGCTCCTCTTGCTGCTATGGCATTAGGTGAATACTTGACCAACGAAGCGAACCAGTTGAAGAGATTCACAACTCGCTCATTGGGGCCGTCGAATATCAAAGCTTCTGCTGATCCAGCCGTCAAGGCAAACATCGCATTGGCTGCATTAGCTGCTCAATCACCGTTCGCAGTAAGTCAGAATGATGTATTGGGTTCCTACTGGGCACCTGCTGAAGCCTTCGGATTAGCGATGGAAACCAAAGATTACACAAAGACTGTTCAACAATTACTCGATGCTTTAGTTGCTCAAGTTAATTCATAATTATCTTAATAATCAATGATATGAACATAGGGGCAATTTATTTGCCCCTATCCATTTTGGAGGGACGAAAATGGTATCTACGAGTAAGATAACGAAATACAATCTATTGAACACGCTGGGTTCCTACGGTTCAATGTTCAAAAAGGGTGATTTCTTTACGAGAACCTCTTTTTTCATAATGGGCTTTGGAAGTTTCATGAGAAAACAAATCGTCTCCGGCGTTGCACTCTTATTCATTCAACTTAGTTTTATTGTGTTTATGTCAACATCCGGGATCAAATTTCTTAAAGGTCTGATTAAATTAGGAACTTTAACACAAGGAAAAGTTTGGAATGAGGAAATGGGTATTTATATTATGTCTAAGGGCGATAACTCAATGTTGTTTTTACTCTTTGGTGTGGCTACGATCTTCGTCGTATTTGCCTTTTTATATGTATATTTCGCCAATATAAAACTAGCTTATACAAACCAACAACTTATAAAAGAAGGTAAGCGACCGGTCAGTTTCAAAGAAACGATCAACCTCCTTTTGGATGAAAAGTTCCACATTACCGTATTATCAGTGCCGGTATTTTTGACATTCATGTTTACGATTGTACCGCTCGTCTTTATGATACTGATCGCCTTCACTAACTTCGACGCCAATCATCAACCTCCGGGCAATCTATTTACCTGGGTCGGTTTCAGTAATTTCACATCTGTCCTTTGGGATAATCCGTTAAAGTCACATACGTTCTCATCACTGTTGATTTGGACATTGATTTGGGCAACGTTCGCAACGGTATTGAATTACATATTCGGAATGATCCTAGCGTTGATGATCAATAAAAAAGGTATCCGCCTTAAGAAATTCTGGCGCACGATCTTTGTTATTACGATTGCTGTTCCGCAATTTGTTAGTTTATTATTGATGGCACGTTTATTGGCAGACCAAGGTCCGGTCAATATCATCCTTCAGTCAATGGGTTGGGTTAAAACGTTTGTGCCCTTTTTGTCGGACGGGAATGTCGCACGTGTTACTGTGATCATCGTTAATCTATGGGTTGGTATTCCGTATACC
>JBBRCP010000079.1:0-8201 GCA_038204785.1 Erysipelotrichales bacterium | reverse complement strand
TTTGACGAATGGACTCCCGCAATTCTTCAGGTGAGGATAGTAATTTCAATAAATCTAAGGTAGAATTGGACATGGGCATATCTCCTTGGGTTGTTTCGCAACTTTATCCTAGCAGATATGTCCCTTTATTTTTCAAAATTCTGAATTCACACAACTTATTTTACACTCTCGTGAATTACTCATTTATAGCTTGATATTGGGTTGATAACACTCTCTAGTTATAAAAAAAAGACTGCCAAGAATATTAGTTGACAGTCTGAACGATTCCTTTAGTTTGTTTTCTTGTTACGTGAGTGAATCAATTAATGGAATTGCTTGTAATAACTCTTCAATGCGATAATCCGCTAAAGACTGGTCAGCATTGAACCTTTCATCGATCAATGCGATCACTGTCATACCCGCACGGTGACCAGCTTGGACTCCATACGTCGAATCTTCGATGACAACACATTCGTCATATTCAACACCCAAACATTTCGCCGAATAATGATAGATTTCCGGGTTTGGCTTACTCTCGATAAACTTATCTCCACTGACGATCGAATCAAAATAGTGACGAATCGAACATGTGGTCAACACATTTTCGATCGTATCGCTATCATTAGAAGAAGCTAAAGCAATTTTTAATCCGTTCTTTTTGAAATGTTTAAGCAGAACATGAATTTCTTGACGCAAGATCGAGGGAAAATCGACAATGAAATCAGCCGTATATTTTTTATATTCGTGCTTAACTTCGGCAGGACTCATTATCCCATGTAAAGCATCCGACATCATCTGCCAAGTAACTTGAAGCGTCGTTCCGACGATCGGATACAAATTTTCGAGTTCGACATAGACACCCTGTTTACGAATAAAATCACGCACGAACGTTAAATAAACAATTTCACTGTCAACAATAACACCATCCATATCGAATATAACGGCTTTAATCATGAGCGTGTAAAGCGCGGTACTCTTCAACAATTTGAACACCGTTACTGGTACCGATACGTTCGGCTCCGGCTTCTACCATGGCCATAAATGTTGCCAGATCACGGATGCCACCGGCAGCTTTAACTTTAACCTCTTGTCCGACCGTCTGTTTCATCAATTTCACACCTTCAATGGTTGCTCCTGATGTACCGAAACCAGTCGATGTTTTGATATAATCAGGTTTTACACGCTTGGCAATTTCACTCATAATCACGATTTCTTCTTTTTCCAGATAGCAAATCTCAAAGATAACTTTCGACATCACATTATGATCGCGGCAAACCGTTACAATCGAGCGCATTTCTTCTTCAAGATAATCATAGTTTTTGTTTTTTAATTGTCCGATATTGATCACATAGTCGATTTCATCAGCACCATTCGCGATGGCATCTTCTGTTTCGGCTACTTTTGTCTTAATGGTTGTTTGGCCTAAAGGAAATCCAATTGCCGCACCGACATGAACATCCGTGCCTTTCAATTGTTCCTTACAAAAAGTGACGGGTGATGAGTTGATAGCGATCATCATGAAATCGTATTTTCTGCATTCTTCGCATACTTTTATGAAATCTTGATTACTGGCGTATGCTTTCAATAAGGTATGATCGATATATTTACTGATTGGCTTCGTTAATTTGGTTTTCATAATTTCCTCCTCATTGTAATAATGTAATTACATTTTATAACATCCTCGTTATCTTGTCAAACATTGATATCTAAGTTCCTTCTCAATATCAATAATGTATGCCTTACTAAAAAAATATGCCCGTAGGTACCGAAGTGCCTACAGGCGTTATCAATTACATTAATTTGAGGTAGGAGAGTACGACTGAAACCCCGATGATCACAATGATCAACGTGATAACGTTCATGTTCTTCTTCTTGAATAGATAGTACAACAAGAATACGAAACCTAACGGAAGCAGATTCGGTAGTATGGAATCAAAGATTCCTTGAACCGAAACAACATTCCATAGTTTCAACTCCGCTGAGAAGGCAAGTTTGATATAGGAAGGAATCAATCCACCGACAACCATAACACCCAAGATTCCGGCTGCTTTTGTAATCGCATTCGCATTTTCACGAATCTTACTGATTGCTCCGACACCCAGTGAATAACCGACTTGTCCAAACCAGATACGTGAGATAGCTGCAACAAACCAAATAGCCATGTAAAGTAATGGGCCTAAGATTGAACCCTGTTGACTGATCGAAGCACTAATGGCAGCTGAGATAGGAAGTAATGTAAACCAGAAGATCGCATCACCAAGTCCGGCTAAAGGTCCAAATAGACCCGTCTTAAGGTTCTTGATCAATTCACGGTCTTCACCGGCTTCTTCAAGTGATAAAACCAATCCTTGTAGGAAGGTCGCCATATGAGGTTCGGTATTGATGAAATCCATATTATTGACCATTGCTTTGGCGATCTCATCTTTTTGATCTCCATAAATCTTTTCGAAACAAGGAACCATTGATAATGTAAATCCAGCTGCTTGCATTCTTTCAAAATTAAAGCAGGATTGTTCAATGATGGAGTATAAACCCATCTTGGTAATATCTTGCTTTGTAAGTTTTTTTCTAGATACCGTCATCTTCAGATCCTCCTTCTGTCGCTACTGCTAGTTTCGAGTGATTCTTATCATTCATATAACCGATATAACCAATTGCGATACCCGCAATAGCGATTGGCAATACGTTTCCGAGTTTCAGATAGGTTGCCATCAAGAAACCAATAAACAAATAGGCGACGTTATCGGCTTTAAGCATAATACGCAGTAACAACGCTAATCCGACGGCAGGTAATAAACCACCGGCGATTTCGAATCCGTGGATCAACCAAATCGGGAAAGTAGAAACGAAATTACTGATCGGTGCTTGCATCGCATACGCTGATAAGAAGACGATCAAGGCAACAACGGTTGCTTTGATAACGATAGCACTGTAAACGATAAATTTGAATTTTTTGACATCGGCTTTTTCAGCAGCTCTGTCAAGAGGTCCCATAAATCCTGAATACGCTGAGTTGAAGAAAATTCCAACCCACTGTGCCAATAGGGCAAACGGTAAAGATAAACCTAAAGCTGTCTCAGCACTCTGTCCTGTTGTATAAGCAATGACAGTGGTCATGATACCAGCGATAAGTGGATCCGGTGGAACAGTGCCCCCGACTGTCAATAAACCAAGATAAGCGAGTTCTGCAACAGCACCGGCTTGTAAACCCAACTGCACATTACCAAGAATGATACCTGCAAAGAAGGCGACTACGATTGGACGGAACCAGAAGAAGGCTTCCCATTGTTGATCAACTGCGGCAACGAATGCCATCAATGCCAGCAATATCCCCTGAATCAAAGAAATTTGCATATATTTGTATTCCCCTTTCTTTTTCGGCTGTTGTACAGCCATCTATTTTTCTGCTTATGTGCGCATCAAAAAAAAGCACTCGGCAGTAAAAACCACAACACTGTATTATATTAGTTTTCGAAATCGTATTTCTTGTCTCCCGGCGCGATCTGAATGTAGACATCGACACCCAATTTACGTATCGCACGTAAATCTTCAAGATCTTTATCATCCACATAGACATGTGATTCGCCGGCAATATGTTTACCTTGAGTGAAATGCATGTTACCAATGTTCAGTTTCTTGATCGGTACACCATTATCAATAAGTACACGTGCACTGGCAGGAGTTTTTGTCACAATGAAAATTTCTTGTGTCGGACTGGCTTTATGAATGACGTCGATTGTTTTCTGTAATGAGAAAAAGCGAATTCCGACACCTGCCGCCTCAGCCGTCATCTGCATCAACGATTGTTGAATTTTATCGTTGGCAGCCTCGTCATCAGCTACTAAGATCAAGTTAGGATGGATAGCTCCAACCCAAGACATACCTACTTGTCCATGAACTAAACGGTTGTCGATCCGAGTCAATAATATTTTCGGTTCTGCCATTTTTAAACCTCCGTGATGATTCGTTGTTTCGTCAATATAAATTTATTATAGTTCAATTCAAGTATTTGTCAATATGTTATTACAATATGATAGAAAGCCCTTACAGATCAAGAAATCAGTACTTTATTGATTGAAATCAGGAAAGTAAGTGATATAATCATATTGTAATAACATTACAACATTGGAGGAAACATGAGCGAAAAATTAACAATGATGGATTATGTTAAAGAGTCTTCCCAATTGATCGGTGATAATGTCAAAAGGTCGTATGATCTCACGAAACAACTGGTTGATCTTTATGTCGAACGTGAATATAAAACAATTTGGATTGTTGCATCAGGTTCATCCTATAACGGTTCCTATTGTGCCCGCATGTTTATGCGCCACACGCTACATACCGAAGTAAAAATCGTAACTCCTTATACTTTTGTAAATTATGAAAATGATGTTAATGAACATGATTTTGTTTTCGTGGTTTCGCAAAGTGGATGTAGTACCAATGCAATCGATGCATTGAAACGTCTTAAACAAACCGGAAAATTAGGGATTGGACTTACAGGTAATCTGAATAGTGATTTCAAAGATGTTGCTGATGTTATGATCGAATATGGAGTCGGAGTCGAAACAGTTGGTTATGTGACTAAAGGTGTTACGACGCTAGCTGAGTATCTAATGTTGTTTAGTATCGAATCCGCCTTACGCAAAAAAATAGTATCACGATCAGAAGCTGAAGCGCTTAAACTTGAGATTGCGCAAACAGCAGCGATCAATCATGAGGTCATGGAAAATACAATTAGCTTGTTTGAAAAAAATATCAAAACCTTCACTTCAATGACCAATACTTATACGTTGGGTTGCGGTGCCAATTTTGGTACTGTGTTAGAAGGAGCTCTTAAGATCGGTGAAACTGTACAAGTTCCTAGTATCGCTTATGAACTCGAAGAATTCATTCATGGACCGAATCTTCAAATCACACCGAATTACACGTTATTCTTTATCGATGGAAATGATATTTCGAGCCATCGAATCGCTGAAATCTATCATGCTTCAAGAGCTGTGACGGATCGCATTTTTGTTCTTTCCAACAATCCTGAAATCGATGATGACCATGCGGTCAGATATACCGGTACTGTTTCAGAGCTTCTCAGTCCGTTAGCGTTTCTGCCATTTTTCCAAGTGATCGCTTACTTAACCACAGATAAACTGAGAATCTGGCTTAAACATCCGCTATTCGCTGAATTTCAGAACCGAGTCGACGCTAAGAGCGCCAGTTACGTTCATTCGGAAACCTAAAAAAAACTCCAGTCACGGAGTCAGTCGAATACTTTTGAAACAGTATATTTAGCTGCTTTAACAACAACGTTTGGGGCAAGCTCAACGCTTAGGTATTCTTCATCGATGGCTTTTACCGTTCCCACCATTCCGTTAACAAGAACTTTCTTGCCGACTTCAACGGAATCTTGGATCTTGACCCAGGTCGTTCTGCTTTTCTTCATCATCTTCACATTCTGATAGATAAACACTCCGTAGATCAAGAGTGCTAATACCAACACCATCGTGCTGGAGTATAAAACATATTCCCAGTTCATCGCAATTCTCCTTTTTCATATTATACTGTAAAATTCTTATTTATAACAATACAAATCAAACTTTGTACTGACATATTTACATGAATCATTTTCAAACCTACATGAGGAGGAACCTATGTATACTACCGAACAATCAAAAATGTGGAAAGAAATTTTCGAACAACCTTCCGCGATCCAAAACAGTTTAAAAGTTAATATCCCTAAGATTCAAGAAATCGCTCAAGAAGTAAAAGCTCGCACTATTAAGACGGTTGTCTTGGTCGGAAGAGGATCAAGTGATCACGCTAATATGGTCGCACGTTACTTATTTGAAACCTACTGCGGTATGATCGTAAGTATTTCGGCTCCGGCGGTAGTTACAGCCTATCATGGTAATATCGACTATTCCAATGTTTTGATGATTGCCGTATCCCAATCAGGGGCTGCCCGGGACATTTATGAAGTAATGAAAGAATGCGATCGGCAAGGCGGACTTTGTGTTTCAATCACCAACAATCGCGAAAGTCTGATGACTACAGCAGGCAAATACGCCCTCAACAACGAATGTGGTGTTGAGACCAGTATAACGGCCGCGAAATCTTATTTGACGCAGGTAACGCTCCTTACGGCCTTCGCAGCGTATATTAGTGGAAATACCGAATTGCTTGATGCACTAAATGACAGTTCCGAAGTCACAAAACGTGCATTACTGCTGGAAGATCAAGTTAGAAAAGCAATCCCGCTATTTCGTAACAGTGAACAAATGATGATTTTCGGTCGTGGTTTGTTATATGCATTAGGGATGGAAACCGAACTTAAAGTTCAGGAAACCAGTTATTTCGATGCACGATGCTACGCCTCCAGTGATTACCGTCATGGTCCGATCGCGACGACCAAAAGATTTGTCCCAACGATGTTCTTCATCGCAGATAAAGCCACCGACTATTGTCCAATCGATCTTCACAATCGCTTAAAAAGAGAATCAGCGATTTTCTCGTTGATCGTAACCAATAAACCAGAAATAGCTAAACTTGGCGATATTTCAATCTTGATGCCGGAAGATATGGATGGTTTAAGAGCTGTTTTCGCAAGTGCAGTCGTCTCACAGATGTTCGCTTGTCTATTATCAATCAGCCGTGGGTATAATCCTGATGAACCTATCGGCGTAACAAAAACAACCGTCACACTATAAAAAAAGGTATTCATTCGATTCGAGTGAGTACCTTTTTTTATGATTTTACCTTCTTTTTACCTCTGTACCGTACAAGATAATCACTTGCGGATTGAATATTGCAATTATTGATTGCTACTGTCGGTTTCACATACCCGATCGAATTTGCAAGTTCCAAACAGAATTCATAGATTGGATCGATATGAATACCGGCCATGATCAAACAGTTATTCATCGCATTCTGCAGATGCGGCAATTCTTGATGAATACGATGTGACATCAATTTTAATAGATGTTTGACTTCTTCAAGATCAATGAGCGAATTGTCAATTTTCGAAAAGAGTGACATGTAAATTGCATAGCCCGCACAAGCGGTCATTTCGTCGTTACTCTGTGCCCACTTCTTAGCCAGAAACCATGCACTCGCACTCGACGAGGCCAGTTCGGCAACCCCTCTTTCACTTAGCAAGTCCCAATAAGCCAGTGCTACCCACTTGTCCAATAATGGTTCATCGACTTGCTTCGGATCCGTAATTAAAAGAGCCAGCATCATCGCATCACTGTTTCCACTGGCATAGAGTTCTAAAGCCAATGGATGATCAATGCCTATTTTTTTAGCCAAAGATCTGAGATCTCCCATCTTGACACCATACAGAGGCTCTCTTGCGCCATGATTCAAATAAATTTTCTTGAATGCTTCATTTCCTTTTTCGAATAAACGGGACAGTACCTCTTCCATGTTCATTTATATCACCTAATCATAGTATACAATCCAATGTGCTTTAGTTCGATTGGAATGAACTAAACACATAAAAATCCCGCCGAAATTCCGACGGGACTCGTAAACAAATCAATACATCTCACCTATATCTGTACTCGTAAGCGCTATAATAAGCAAGGCTGAAACAATCCATGCTACTGCGTAGAAGTACATCCATGACACTTTAATCAAATATCTCCAAGAACAGAGTATCGATACAATACCACTTCTCGACATATAATCTAACATCTGATTCGAATAGAGATAAATTCCCATGGCTACCAAGAGTGTTGCTACCGGTACGACCGAATATGTCGCCTAAACCAATTCCGGTATCTTGAAAGAGAGCACATGCCATGAAAGCAAGAAAATCACTTATATCGAAATCGGATGAAATAAATATAGATATAACCAATGATTCTACGTTATACATCAAAGCAATAACGATAAATTCAAGATTCAATAAAACTATTTCACCATACGGATAAAATAATAGCAATGATTGATTCTTTCTTAAATTTCTTGATCGTACCATTGCTTCCATCAACTCTCAGAAAGATTTGAATTGCGCACAGGAACCTTATCTCTATCTATAGTATACTAGTTTCTTCTCCATGAATCAAGTAAGCTGTCCTTTTGATCGTGTAAAATAGGTGTGGAATTGAAAAAAGCGATAACTCCTCGTAGAATAAGGTTTGAAACACCAGAACTCTAGAAAGGAGATTATCGCATGCCTATTTTAACACAATTTCAAACAGAAATCATGGTAAAGAAATGCT
>JBBRCP010000078.1:0-8256 GCA_038204785.1 Erysipelotrichales bacterium | reverse complement strand
CTGCTGATGTAGCATCAACACTTGGTACATGAGTCTGAGTTGACTAGCGATCAAACCAACAAACGATAGCGGTTCAATACTTAAAACAACCATATCATTCCAAATCTTCATACTGCGACGCAGATCTTTATCCATCAGCGCATTTACCAAATGAAACACTTGATTATCCAGCGGACGACTCACAAGAGCCACGACATCATCGTAGTTGATTGTTAGTGAGTAAAGACTCAGTTTATCCAATTCATTGATTCCGCTTGTCATATTTTCATCAACACGTAAAATCAATTCATTAAATGCCTCATTACTGAGACTCAGTTTACGCTTAGCTGCTTCCTTACGGATAAAACCTCTAAATTCTTCACCTGTTGCCTTTTTAACATGCATGACACGACTATATTTTTGAAGTGACTTAACAACCTTCTTATTCATATCAAGATTTTCTTCTTCATGATAGAACACGATTGACGCAAAATCACTGGGTTTTACCAGGTATTCATCCAGATTCTTTAAATCGATATCACTGAGATTAGTACCTCGAGTCAAAAATAGACTATTACTGACAACGATTACTTTATGTTCACTGAAAAAAGGAAATGTTGAGGCTTCTTCAAGAACTGTACGAATCGTGAAATCATTGTTTCCGGCATCATAAAAAACAGTATTCATCTGATCCTGTTTTCCTACATTTTCATTGATGATCTGTTTGAGTTTTTCCTGTAACAGATAACGTTCATTGCCATACACTAAGTAGTTCACTTTTATCACCCTTTTTATTATACCAAATTCACAGCCATTCAACGCCGGAATATCACATTTTCACGTAAATATTCAATCGGAAAAGAAAATCGTTTGATGGTCAGTGGTTATAAGGTAATTAAAAAAGACCGATGTTCGAAGTGTTATATCACCGCTTTTCCTAGTAATGATCCACGGTAGTTTAAATTGTTTCATTCGATTCAGTACGATCGGTGAAGGATGACCATAGTTATTGATCCCACAGCTGATAATTGCTAATCGACTTTGGATCGAAGAAATCAGTTTCTCCGATGAAGAAGTAGCACTGCCATGATGAGCTAGTTTTACGATATCGGTCTTAAGCCGATTATATCGCAGTACTAAGTCTTCTTCGATCTGTGATGAAATATCTGCCAAAAGCAGAACGCGAATATTATCCATATTTAACATAAAAATTAAACTATCCTCATTCGCATTTCCGGTAGTCGCCGTACGATTGAGTCCGTATAAGTGTGTATTTCCATATTTCAGAGATTCGATTGGATCACTGATCACATTCTTAATATCGAAATCATGTAACAGTTTTTCAAGTGAACCGCTATGGTCGCTATCGGAATGCGTTATAATCAGCGTATCAAGATGGGATATGCCTTTTGCGTAAAGTGTTGCTTTAAGGTATTCATAACTACTTAAGGGTCCTGTATCGATCAAAACCCTCGATTGATTAAAGGCAGATCGGATCAAGATCGCATCCCCTTGTCCGATATTGATAAATGTTACCTCATTCATAAAAGAGTTGCTTAAGATCGTTGGTAATAAAATTATTATGAAAATAGTTATCACGATCTGCTGAAATCGATTTAGTCGATCCCCATAATTAAACATCCATAACACAAACAACCATCCTAAGCAACCAAACGTTCCGTAAACCGTAAACTTCGTTAGGTGTTGAAGCCAAATCAACAAGTTTTCAAACAAAGTCATACCAGTTACAATAAAATCTGTCATAAAAGGAAAAATAAGACCCAACCAACACAATACGATAAAGAACTGTGCGATCTTTCTGAATATTCCAAAAAAAAGCAAACTTAATAAATCAGCACGCGCAAAATACATCAGGTTCAAACCTGCAAGTATGATCCATCGCATTGATATTTTCATTCGTTTCGGAAGAAAAATATGGATCATCTGAAATAGGATCGGGATTAAAAAACACCATTGCGTCAAACCATAAGGTCTAATCAGAGCGAGAACTGTAATATTTGTCCCTAAGCGTAAATATCTGTCTTTGACAAGAGAGTACGAAACTGTAAAGACAGCCATTCGAATCAAAGCTAATGGTGTCCCGAATATGAAAAAAAGCAAGATAAGAAACAGAAAGATAAAACCTTCACGAAGTTGTTCATCAACGAAATAACCCATGATCAATCTAAAAATTGCAAGCATCAGTGTAAATTGAAGACCAAGTGAAGCTAATAAGCCAAACATAGATTTATCGCTTAAATCGGCTTGAAATAAAAATCGTCTGATCAAGTTCAGAAAGCGCGGATCCCTGTTATTTCCACCACTTGACATCCAGTGTAAAATCGACTGATGGCAGATATGCGTTGTTGCGGATTCTTGTATCGAATAAGCGGTAAGTGTTGCTTTTTGCCACCAATCGGTATTGAATCCAGCATCATGTAGACCCACTTCCATTCGATTGAGTTCACCATCGATGAATACTCTGTCATCTAGATGATAGCTACTAGTATCGTTGACGGATACAAGAATATTTGAATCTTTGAGACCGACAATAATCGACGATGTATTGATCTCGATAACTTTTCCTTGTGTTTCAGTGGGTTTGTCAATGACTTTGGAGCTTCGAATCATAAAGAGTGAACTGAGAATGATCAATAACACAATTCCTTTACGGTCAAGTCGGAAGCAAGCAATCACAGTCAGTACGATAATCAGCGTAAGTGGATTTGAAAAGAAAATTGAACCAAGCGCGATACACGAAAAAAGTAAAATCGCTTTTTTCATAATGAGATATAGTCTTGGATCTTACTGAATATTTTCTCTTTTATTCCTTTTACTTTCATCAGATCTTCGATTTTTTGAAACAAACCGTATTCTGTACGATATTGAATGATACGTTCAGCCATTGCTGCACCGATTCCCGGCAACGTTATCAGTTCAGCTGATAACGCTGTATTGATCGATACTTTCTTAACCTCACTTTTCTTTTCAATGATCAAAAGATCGCCATCCTTCAATACGATATTACCGTTGATTCTCCCTGTGTCACTGTCTTCACGAAGTTCTAGACGTACAAGTAGATCAGAAACGATCGAATAGACAGGCAATACAAACGTCCCGGGATTATTAAGTTCCCCTTTTACACTCACATTGATGTGGGTGCTTTCTGTTGGTTTTAATATTTCAAATTCTTTTGGCCAATTTGTACAGCCACTCAACAAGAATAAAATAAAAAACAGTATCTTGTGCATTTCGCACCTCCTCTGTTTCTTATATCGAATCGCTGTGCTAAACTCCTAAAAAAAATGACGGTTTCCCGTCATCATTTTTTACCCGATGGAGATGATACGTACTTTATATGGTACATCCACCATAACAGATACTTCATCATTTGCGCGATGATCCAATAAGGCTACCGCAAGCGGAGTAACATTTGACAGTTTTCCGTGCAGCGGATCAGCTTCGACTGAACCTACGATTGTGAGTTTTTCTTCTTCATTTGTTTCTACGTCAAGAATGGTAATTTTGGCTCCGAGTTTTACAACGCGTGAACCACCTTTTTTATCATCAATGATTTCGATGTTGTTGAGCATCGATTCCAATTCGCGGATACGTGCTTCGATTCGAGCTTGACGATCACGCGCTGCATCATAATCGGCGTTTTCAGAAAGGTCTCCCTGTGCACGAGCAGCCTGCAAATCTTCGATAACTTCTTTACGGATAACATGTATCAAATTATCCTGTTCTTTAAGTAATTCAGTCAATCCATCTTGGGTTACTAATACTTTTTCTTGTGGCATAATATCACTCCTTAACTGTGTGCCATTATAGCATGTTCGCACTGATAATGCTACTGATTTTTGTTGTCAACAAATCCACCGCAACTTCATTCTTACCGCCTTCGGGGATAATGACATCTGCATATCGCTTGGATGGTTCAATGAATAGTTCATGCATGACACGTACGGTAGTCATATACTGATTGACGACCGACTCTAATGTTCTGCCTCGATCACGAACATCACGCATCAAGCGTCGGATAAAACGAACATCTGCCGGTGTATCCACGAAGATCTTGATATCCAGACAGTTTCTGATATCTTCATTCTCTAAAACAAACAATCCTTCAACAACAATGACATCGCTTGGATGTACGATTTCAGTGATATTGCTACGTGTGTGATGAACAAAATCATAGGTTGGTTTCTCTACCTGACAGCCATCTGCTAACTCATGGAGATGTTCAACCAAAAGATCATTGTCAAAAGCAAATGGGTGATCATAATTCGTTTTGACACGCTCTTCCATCGACATTTCACTTTGATCTTTATAGTAATCATCCTGGCGGATGATTAGAATCGAATTTGTCTCTTCGAATGCTTTTTTAAGTCGTTTAGCGATCGATGTCTTGCCAGAAGCACTGCCGCCTCCGATTCCGATAATTACACTTCGGCCCATTTGGCGTCCTCACTTTCTAAGATATTTTTTTACATTCGCTAAGTGCTCTGCGTAGGTTTTCGCATAATAAACAGTACCATCACCATACACATCAGCCATGAAATAAATATAGTCATTCGGTGTCGGATTCAATACCGAATCAAGGGCAGCTTCCGTTGGATTCATAATTGGGCCAACCGGAAGTCCGGCATATTTATATGTGTTGTATGGGGAGTCCAATGTTGAATTGGTTTCACAATCACTCCAGTGTTTATAGTCATACAACGCATAACAGACTGTTACCGAGGATTGCAGAAGCATTTTCTTATCCAATCGGTTATAGAATACTTGAGCGACCATTTTCATATCGGATACTTTGCTGGCTTCGAATTGTACGATTGAAGCTAATATGAATACCTGATGTTTACTTAATTTTGACTTAAGGAAATCACTCTTATGTGCCTCATACACTTTTTGTGTTTGGGCTAATAACCGCTCAGTGATCTGTTTTGCCGTAGCCGTCGCTGAAATATAATAAGTTTCAGGAAACAGATAACCTTCCAATTTGACTTTTGTTTTGCTGTTTTTAATATCAGCACTTAAAACCGAGTATTTAGCGATCAATGTATCCAGATAAGCATCATCATTCCATAGTGTCAGTAACTGATCCGCTGTGATACTTGTCTTCATAGCGATTTTAGCCGCGATTTCTTTGGCCCAGTCACCCGGAATGATCGTGATTAGAATATCTTTGGAAACAGCAGCTGTCGGATCATTCAGTACTGTAAGCAGTTTTTCAACATCCCATGCTTTATCTAACTTATAAATGCCCGCTTTGAGCGAGGTAAGTTTTTTATATTTCGCAAAATAAACAAACACATTCTCATCACGAATCAGGTCAGATTCTAGTAACGACTTTGCCACTGTCACAAGTGAGCCGCCTTTACTGACTTCGAATGTGACAATCTCACTTTTCACCGAAATGGCTTTAAGTGACGTCTTCACGTAATTATAGGAAAAGAAACCAGCTGTCACAATAAAAACAAGTACTATAAAAAGGAGTACTTGTTTTATTCTCTTAGCTGGCTTCTTCGTCGGTGTCACTTGTGAATGCCTCGAAAACTTCTTCGATCATCTTCCACTCTTCCTCGGTGGTGACTTCAATCAAGTTTCCTTCATCATCATAACTGGATGCGAATACTTCTCCGGATTCTCCATTTGGGTCGAAATACAGAACGTATTTTCGATTGTGCTCTTCATCATCGAATGTGAAGAGAATTTCCATCGTTAACTCTTTACCGGACTCATCTACTACGATAATGGTATTTTCTTCGGTCATAAGTTCCTCCTGACGTCTCAGTATCGGCTTCTGCTATCCAGATATCCCTGAAGGATCTGAACGGCTGCCATCTGATCAATTACCTGTTTACGTTTTTTTCGGCTGACATCAGCCATAATCAAAATGCGTTGAGCGGCTGCCGTTGTCAGGCGTTCATCCCACATAATGATGGGTACATCCGTTTCAGCTTCCAATAATTCTTTAAATCGAAGACAGTATTGCCCACTGATTCCGATATCATTGTTCATGTGTTTCGGAAATCCAAGTACGATGTTCGTCACATCATTGGGTTTGATCAGTGCAAGTACTTGCTTGAGAGCATCTGCATAATCGTCGCTCGCAAACCGAAGTGTCACCACCGCACGAGCTATAATCCCCATTGGATCGGATAGTGCAACACCGCAAGTCTTGGTTCCCAAGTCGAGTCCCATTGTTCGCATTATTCTTTTTCTTCCAAATAGGCGCGAACCAATTCTTCGATGATCTCATATCGTTCGACGGATTGGATGATACTGCGGGCATTACGATGGCTGGAGATGTATGCCGGATCATTTGAAATAAGATAGCCGGACAGTTGATTGACCGCGTTGTAGCCTCGTTCTTCCAGTGCCTCCTTAGCAAGTTTCAATACCTGTTTGATATTGGAACGTCGTAGTTCGTCTGATTTGAACGACATCGTCTCTGTTGTCTGTTTGTTCATATTCATCCCCTCCTTGTTTTATTTTATCCTACTTCCGTTAAAAGTTAAAGACTTAAACCTAGTTTTTCCCTAACTGTATCAAGTGCTTTGTCCAATTGAGTGATATCTTTACCTCCCGATTGAGCAAAATCAGGTCGTCCGCCCCCACTTCCACCTGTAATCACCGCAGCAGTCTTCGCAAGATCACCGGCTTTGAAACCGGCTTCCTGGGCTTTTTTACCGCAATGGACAACAAATCCCACTTTATCGTCGGCGTTTCCGCCAAGTACAATCACACCATCGGGTATTTTTTTCTTGAGTTGTTCAACCATTGTTTTTAAACTATTGGCGTCGCTGTTTTGACGAACCACTAAAAGATCCAAACCCTTGTACGAGATGACTTTAGCAAGCAATTCATCTGCCTGTGCAAGTGCCGCATTTGTATGTAGCCTTGCATTTTCACGTTTTAATCCTACAAGTTCGTTTAAACTTTGTTCGACACGTACTTCGATATTGACAGTTGAAGAGATTTTGAAACTTGAACTTATCGTTTCAAGTTGTGTACGATATAACGTAAAATCATGATAGGCAGCAAGTCCCGTCTTGGCTGTGATGCGTCGGATTCCGGATCCAATGCTTTCTTCCGATTCAATCTTAAAGACACCGATCTCCTGTGTATTGCTGACATGACAACCTCCGCATAGTTCTTTACTGAGGTCTCCCATCGTAACAACACGAACTACCTTGTCATATTTCTCATCGAACAATGCCGTGGCTCCTGAGCGTTTCGCTTCGTCGATATCCATAGAATTTGTTTCAACAGGTGTATGCGTAAATATAGATTGATTCACCAACTCTTCGATTACTTTGATCTCAACATCACTGACTTTTTCAAAATGTGTAAAGTCAAAACGCATATACGCATCAGAAACATACGAACCTGCCTGATGGATATGTGAACCCACCACTTTTCTAAGTGCACTTTGCAGTAAATGAGCAGCCGAATGATTGGCAGTGATCTTTTTACGTCTATCTGAGTCGATTGTTAAGGTTACCTCATCATTGATACTCACAATGCCACTTTCGATGACGATATAATGCAAGGGTTGTTTATGCGGTGCTTTTCGAACGTCACTCACTGATGCACTTCCGGTATCGAATGTGATCGTACCGATATCCGCAATCTGACCACCGCTTTCAGCATAGAACGGAGTAATATCAACGATCATTTCTCCTTCTGAATCAATCGAATCAACTTGTTGTCCTTTAACAAACAAACCGATGATATGCGCCTTGCAAGTTGTTTCACTATAACCGACAAAGGTAGAAGGTTTTGTGAAATTCATCAGATCTTTAGACTGTGAAGCCATAGATTCAACATCTTTACGTGCACTTCTTGCCATTTCTCGTTGTTTTTGCATCTCCCGGTTGAATCCCGGAAGATCGATTCCGAATCCCTTCTCTTCACAAATCTCACGTGTCAATTCGACCGGAAAACCAAACGTATCATAGAGTTTGAAGACTGTTTCACCATCTAAAAACTTTTCTTCGGTTGTGCTGAGCACATTCAATAGTAACATCTCACCACCTGTGAGAGTCTGATGGAACCGTGATTCTTCAGCTTTCACCAAGCGTTCGATCAACGGTACTTTCTCTTCTAGGTATGGATAATAAGCCGTCATATTGTCCGCGACGACGGTAACTAACTTATACATGAAAGCTTCTTTAATTCCGATTTTGATTCCATAACGAACAGCACGACGAAGTATACGACGAAGAACATATCCTCTTCCTTCATTAGCAAACAAAGCACCATCAGCCA
>JBBRCP010000077.1:0-8264 GCA_038204785.1 Erysipelotrichales bacterium | reverse complement strand
TCCAGATGTAACTGAACAGCACTCGCATACCATTTTAGAAACAGTTCACTGAGTCCAACATTGAACGTTGCAGCTTCAATGGTTTCGACGTTATCTTCTAAATCGATTCCCAGTGATAAGAGAAAATGGATACTATCCTCTAACTCTTCCAACAACACTTCTTTTGCGCTTGGAGCACGTTGACTCCAGTATTTAAAACAGCGCGTTTCATTGGCCAATTCACTTATTTCGACCAACAAAGCTAAACATCGGTCATCTCGCGTTGATTCACGGCTCACCTGATGCAGGCTAAAGATTCGCCCATCGAGTTCTTCTTGTAATATTCGCAGATCCGCGATTTGAAAGTTCATTCAACTACCTCATTCCATTAAATTTATTATAGCAAATACGCTGTTTATAAACAATATTAGTGAAAAAAAGTACAAACTATTCGTTCGTACTTGGTTGTAAACTTGATTGATTCACATTCATCATTTGAATTCAACAGACTCTTATGCCTGCAGAAGCTGATTCTGCAGATCTTCATTGAATTGGTTGGTATATAAACGATAATAGTAGCCTTTGATTTTCATCAATTCTGCATGCGTTCCGTCTTCTTTGACGACACCTTTACGAACAACTAAGATACGATCCGCATTGACGATCGTCGAAAGACGATGGGCAATAACAAAACTGGTACGGTTCACCAGTAATGTATCGATCGCATGCTGGATGACCTGTTCAGTTTCGGTATCGATCGAACTGGTAGCTTCATCAAGAACGAAAATAGCAGGATTGGCGATGACTGCGCGCGCAAATGAGATCATCTGTTTCTGACCGGTCGAGAGTCGACCGCCGCCTTCACCGACATTCGTTTCATATCCCTGTTCAAGGTTCATGATAAAATCATGCGCATTGACCAATTTGGCTGCCGCGATGATTTCTTCTTCACTCGCATCTAGTTTTCCGTATCGGATGTTTTCCGAGACACTCCCTGCAAACAGATGCGGAGATTGAAGCACATAACCTAAGTTAGCGTGCAACCATCCGATTGAACGCTCTTTCATATCAGTTCCGTCAATCAGAATTCTACCGCTAATGGGTTCATAAAAGCGACATAACAGATTGACGATCGTACTCTTACCGCTCCCGGTCTCACCCACTAAAGCAATGGTTTGGCCCGAGGTGACGGTAATATTGAAATCCTTTAATACCGGTTCTTCCGGATTATAACTGAAGTTGACATGGTCAAAAGTGACATTGCCGAACATCGGTTCGTAATTTTGCGGTTTCGGATCCAGGATCGTTCCATATTTCTCAATTACTTCCGCTGTGTCAACGATTTGCGGTTCACTGTGAAGTAATTGCAGAACTCGTTCGGCAGACGCTTGCGCCATTTGAAATTCCGCCAACAAGCGGGCGATTTGACGCAATGGTTCAAAGAACTGGCTGGCATACTGCGTAAACAGCATCAACGTACCGAATTGGATGGTACCGAGAATAACCTGATTTCCGCCATACCATAAGATTGCCGCAGTCGATATCGCACCGAGACCCATGACGATCGGCATGAACATCGCCGATAAGATAGCAGCCCGCACCGAGTGTGATCGCATATCTTCGGTCAAACGGTTGAATTCAGTAAGATTGAGCTCTTCCAATACCAATGTTTTTGTGGTTTTAGCACCTGTGATACCTTCGCTGAATGAGCCGGTGATCTTGGAATTGATTTTGCGAACTTCGCGATAACTTTTTAAGATACGAGTTTGAAACCAAACACTGAGATAGGCAAGCACAGGCATTACCATCAATACTAACAGTGCTAGTTTCCAGTTGACAACAAACATGACGACCGTGATGCCCAGCATGACGGTCAGTCCCCAAACCAGATCCATCAGTGACCATGACAAAATCTCTGCCAAACGACCGATATCACTGGTCATCCGTGCCATGATCCAACCCAATGGTGTCTTATCATAATAGGAGAATGAAAGTTCCTGCAACTTACGAAACGCTTTATTTCTGACATCATAAGAGAAATCCATTTCAATTCGTCCGGCTTGACGCAGGAAGAAATAGATATTGAGTCCCTGCCAAACGATACAGACGAAATAAGCCAGCGCGAATACCCATAGTTTTGATAGATCGCCGTTCCCACTCACATAGGTATCGATGGCCATTTTATTGAGATACGGAAAGATAACATCCACGGTAGCTACCATGATCATAAACATAAACAACACATACAATTTCTTTTTATGGACCATCAAGAGGGCAAAGATTCGCCGCCACAGTTTGGTATCCAAAGAGTCGGTATTAAACTCTTGTTCTTCAACATGATTACTCAATTTCGTCACCCCCTTCGATCATTGCGCTTTGAATATCCACAATACGTTTATATAAACCTTCTTGAAGCAGTAGTTCCTCGTGTGAACCCATCTGTGTGATGCGTCCATCTTGCAGGACGATGATCTTATCTGCATTTTGCGCCGAAGCCACTCGGTGAGTGATCAAAAACGTGGTAACACCGCGTGAGATCTCATGCAACGCACTCCGAATCGAAGCATCGGTCTGTGTATCGACAGCTGAGAGTGAATCATCGAAAATCAAGATCGGAGCGTCATTAATGATCGTACGTGCAATCGCGATACGTTGTTTCTGTCCACCCGACAGGGTTACGCCTTTTTCACCTACCAATGTTTTATAGCCTAATTCAAATTCGTTGATGACATTATGAACCGAGGCAACACGGGCTGCGCGCATGATCTGTGTTTCATCTGCGGCCGGGTTCGCCATTTTGATATTGTCATAGATCGATTTCGAGAACAGGAATGGTTCCTGTAAGACGATGCCGACATTCTTACGCAAGTAACGACGTTGGATGGTTTTGAGTTCAGTACCCGAGATCAAAATCGAGCCTGAGCGATAATCATACAGACGCGTCAAGAGATGGACCAAACTTGATTTACCGGATCCGGTCGGACCCAATATCGCAATGGTTTCACCCTTCTTGACTGAGAAAGTAACATCTTTCAAAACATCCTTATCGCCATCATCATATTTAAAGTAAACGTTCTTGAATTCGATTGTTCCATCCATTGCGCATTGGATACCGCTATCCATGTCTTCTTGCGGAGTATCCAAGATCTCTTCAAGTCGTCCGATCGATACGCTCATCTTACCCATATCCGAAAGGATTCGTCCGACATTACGGATTGGCCATAGGATCATACTTTCATACGAAACAAACACAAAGAAATTACCGACTGTAATATTACCTGAACGAGCAGCGTAGATACCGCCGATCACGACCGCTAAGATCTGCGTTAGACAGATAAAATCGGAAACACCCCAGTAAACACCTAACAATTTGATCAAGTTGTAAGTCAAATCTCTAAATTTAACATTTTTCTTGTCGTATTTCTGTAGTTCATATCCTTCGCGGTTGAACGCTTTAACAACCCGTGTTCCAGCGAGATTCTCTTGTAAGGTCGAGGATAAATCACCCTCTGATTCATCGCTTTTCAAGAAAGCGGATTGCATCTTCTTAAAAAACACATACGCAAACACAAAGATAAACGGTAGACAGACCATCGCCAACCAAGCCAGCGGCGTATAGATATTAAACAAAATGGTCATAGCGATGATCGATATTGCGATCGCATAAACAAGTTCAGCGATCTGACCGGCTAAAAACCGGCGTATCGTATCGACATCCGATGTACAGCGTTGGATCAGATCACCTGTTTTCGCTTGAACATGATATGCATAGGGTAACAATTGCAGATGCGAATACAACGCATCACGTAGTTTAGCTGTGAAGTTTTCCGATACTTGACCGTTCCACTTACCGCGTAGGTACATGAATACGGAAATAACAAGACTCACCCCTACCATCAGTGCAGCACCGATTCCTAGATTCGATCGGATACGGTCGACACCACCGAGTAAATTACTCAGTTCCAAAAAGAAACCGGCTTTGATTGGATTTCCGTTGATCACATTATCGATCAAAAAACTGAACAATAACGGAGAAATCAAACTTAGTGCCACATAACATAACACAACAATAATAATTCCCAACATTTTCAGACGTGTTCCCTTAAGATACGCCCATATAAACTTAGCTTGTTTCATAGTTTCCCCTCACTTCTTTTTAAACAAAATAAAAAGCACAAGCGTGCTTGATGAACAGATGACACAAATGCACATAGATGTGCATTGCGAACTTTGTCTGTGATCGAAACACTGCGGCTACTTCATGATAAAAAGCCTCTTCCGGTTACGAATTGAATCATTGCTTTTCTACCTCCGCAATAAAAAAAGTTGCGTATTGTTTCATAGAAATCAATTCGATTGTATGCTTGATTTTACTCTTCATAGGGCAACTCCTTTCGTTAATCGTTTTAACACTTGAAATGCCAAGGATCCTGTCAATATCCCCGTCGGTACAGCTGTCAGCCACATGATCGGTAACCAATAGACCATCAACCATGTACTGTTCAGATAACAGATGACAACGATCTGGCCTAAGCAATGGAATGTCGCAGAAGCTACACTTAATCCGACAATGCTCATTTTTGTGTAGCGACGGAGGATTATTACCATTGTACTGCTTAATAACACACCGGCTAGCGACAACCAAAACCCTGTCCCAAAAATAATACCACGCAAAAGCGATGCAATCAATACACGCATGATATTTACTGTAAACATTTCCTCAACACCGAAAAGATAGAGCGTGATCAGCCCAATAATATTCGCTAATCCGAGTTTTACGCCTGGAATCGGGATTGGTAAGCTAGGTTCCATCATATGAAGCAGTATACTCATCGCCAGTAACATCGTTAAAAGCGAGAGTCTGCGTGTTTTACTTCGTGTTGATTTCATTTTACGGTCGTGTCCTCCTGATTAGGATCTACACGCACGCTGTGGATCAGGATGACAATATGATTCGGTAGGCAAACGATCGGAACGTTCGCATACTTGACCCATCCCTGAACTGAGCAGAGATGATACGGCGATGTTTCTTTTTCAACTCTTATCTGCGTATCTTTGACTTCAATTATTACATTCCCTAAGGTACCGGCGACTGTATAGGAGGCATTTTTTGTCATATCGATGCGGAGAACTTCTTTATCTTTATAGGTAACGACAGCTTCAGTCTTACCCGTGGTCGAGGAGCTTACGAACCATTGCATGGTTCCATAGAGAACGAGTGCACAAATCAGAACGAGAGCTACAAATATTTTGTCGGATCGGTTCATGGTGCACCTCCTTGAAACACTATTCTATCAAAACTTCCGTAAAATGAAAAGGAATGAGTTCCCATTCCTTAAAATTCCATACATGCATGAATCGCTTTATGCCACTTTTCTAACGCAATGCGGCGAACTTCTTCATTCAATTTAGGTTCGAAGATCTGGTCGACCTGCCATTTTTCTTTCAATTCATCGATTGATTTCCAAACACCGACTGCTAATCCACCCAACATGGCAGCGCCTAGAGCGGTGGTTTCGCTGATTGCCGGACGATGTACGGACACATTGAGTATATCGGCTTGAAACTGCATCAAGAAGTCGTTGCGGCTTGCCCCGCCATCTACTTGCAAACCGGCCAATTGTAGTCCTGCATCATCTTCCATGGCTTTAACTACATCTGCTGTTTGATAGGCAATCGATTCTAATGTTGCCCGTACGATGTGTGCATCACTCGCAGCACGAGTCAGCCCAAAGATTGCGCCCCGAACTTGTTGATTCCAGTAGGGTGCTCCCATCCCTACAAAGGCAGGGACAACAATGACACCGCCGTTATCCGAAACAGATTTCGCCAGGGCTTCACTTTCAGAGGAAGTACGGATCAATTTCATTCCATCACGTAACCATTGAATCGCGGCACCGGCTACAAATACACTACCTTCCAACGCATAGACGGTTTGATTGTTGATACGCCAACCGACCGTCGTAAGTAGACCGTTATGTGAAGCAATCCTTTGATTGCCGGTATTCATCAATAAGAAACATCCGGTCCCATAGGTATTCTTAACTTCTCCGGGTTTCAAACACAATTGTCCGAAAAGTGCTGACTGTTGATCACCCACCAAGGCCGCTATCGGAATCGGAGCACCAAAGAGTTGCGGTTCGCAAAGTCCCACGACTTCACTGGTCGAGACGATCTTAGGTAACATGGTCATCGGAATATTCCACAGATCACAGAGTTCTTTATCCCATTGGCAACGATCCAGATCCATCAATAACGTACGGGAAGCATTGGATACATCGGTAACATGGACTTTCCCTTTCGTTAATTTATAAGTAAGCCATGAATCGATCGTTCCGAAGGCAAGTTCACCCTGTTCGGCACGTTGTTGACCGTTTTCGATATGATCTAAAATCCACCGTATCTTACTGGCAGAAAAGTAGGAATCGATGACCAATCCTGTCTTAGAACGGATCAATGCTTCAACTCCGCGTTTCTTCATTTCATCGCATAGATCAGCCGATTGTCGCGATTGCCATACCAACGCAAAATAGACAGGTAAGCCCGTTGATTTATCCCAAACGACCGTTGTTTCGCGCTGATTCGTTATGGCTAGAGCACTGATGTCTTTGGCTTCTAAGCGAGCTTTAGCAAGACTCTCTCCGATTACCGCAACGACGCTCGCCCAAATCTCATTCGCATTCTGTTCGACCCACCCGGAGTGCGGATAAAAAGACGGAAATTCACGTTGTGATACCGCAACAACATTGAGTTCATGATCAAATATCATTGAACGGGTACTGGTCGTACCCTGATCGATCGCTAATATATAGTGATTCATATTTAGCCTTCTTTCCGCTTACTCACATATTGATCCAACTCATAGACCAATCGCATGGTCGCCCCATTATCGTTATATGGATTATATTCGACGATATCCATTGAGTTAACAGATCCATGGTCAAAAGCCACATTCACGATACGCAAAGCTTCATCCATCGTGAATCCACCTTGTACAGCTGTACTTACACCCGGAAACAAGCTCGGATCAGTACTGTCACAATCAAAGGAAACATGTAGTGCCGGATGCGCACGTACAAATTTCGCTATTTTCTCAAGTGTAGCGTTCATTCCTTCACAACGGGTTTCTTCCATTGTGATCCAATGAAGTCCCCATGAACGCATCAACTTTTCTTCTTCGATATCCAAACTGCGAATTCCGACTAACAAGATATTCTTGGAAGCAACAAAGTTCTTTCCAACGATATCTAAAAGCTGATTGGCACCGTAACCTTGTAATACCGCTAACGGCATCCCATGGATGCGTTTACTTTCAGTCGTCATGTCGGTATTGCAGTCACCATGAGCATCGATCCAAAGAACCGCTCTTTCGGTATTATCCAAAGCACCGATGGAACCGATCGCCAATGAATGGTCGCCGCCGAAGATCAACGGGAAACTTCCCTTGTTATGAGCAGTGAGAACTGCTTCTTTGAGTCGAACATCCAAATCGATAATTGTATTTAAAAAGAGCATCCGCGGATTGTCTTCCGCTTGTTGTCTAACTTCTATTACTTCATCAAAAACCATCCCGCTTGTTTGAAGTGCACTGATAGCTTTATCAGCACCGTTGATACAGCAGCCTTCTTTGACAGGAACACCGATTCTTGTTATTTTCATTTATATCACCTTTCTAATTATAATTTGTGACAACAACATTGTAAACGATTGTTTGCGATTGCGTTGGAGACTCGGTCAATAAGAACCGTAAGTCTTCATCGTTCATGATGTTAGAACGTTATAAGAGTTTATTTTAAGTTTACTTTTATTTTTCATATCTATCTGATTACAGGCAGCTACCCTCTTAAGCTAGTTAATTAATAAGATAATCGCGGTCGCTTGAAACAATGATCAATCGAGCATTCAATCCAAATAAGAACCATTTTTTTAAATGTGGACTCAATAAATAGTATAAAAAACCATGGTGAAGATACATTATTTATCAATAAAACTGCAATAATCAGCATCGTATTAACGAATACTAGTGAAAAAACTTGTAATTAGGTGCTCTTAACAAGTATCTATTCTGGATAGGCAACAGTAAATCAGACAGTTTTTATAAGTGACCTATTTTTATACTCGATGGGACTTAGATACCCGAGTGCTGAATGGATTCTTTTCTGATTGAACCAAGATACAAATGAATTAAGTTCAATATTCAACTGATCTAAAGATCTGAACTTCCTGTGTTTGACGAATTCCGTTTTGATGAGTTTGAAGGTCGCTTCAGCGACAGCGTTATCGTA
>JBBRCP010000076.1:0-8324 GCA_038204785.1 Erysipelotrichales bacterium | reverse complement strand
CGGTACCGTATTGGGTTTCATCTACTCATATATTGGGACGACATTAGGCGCAATCGTCATGTTTACTTTTTATCGGATGATCTTCAAAAAATTCCTGTTACAATGGTTTGGCGAACATAAAAATGTTAAAAAAGCGATGGCGTGGGTCGGTAAGAAACCATCTGCGACACTGTTTATTATTACGGCGATTCCGTTCACACCGAGTTCTGCGATCAACCTCGCGTATGGTCTTTCGGATTTCAGTCGCGGTAGTTTCATTCGCACTACGATTGCGGCGAAGTTAGTTATGATGCTTGGTTTGGCGTTATTCGGAACGACATTCAAAAAGGCTTTTGATAATCCTCTTTATATTATTATAACGGTCATCCTATTGATCGGATTGACGTATTTGGCCAGTGTGATAAAGAAACGTAATCATATGGATGATATGGAATAGTTTAAAAAGAACACTGATGAAGTCATATGTTTCACTTAGATAGTAACTAAACACGGGTAATCGAACCAATCGATTACCCGTGTTTTAACTTGCAATTCAAGGTAAAAACTCCTAAAATAAAATTGATCTTAAGATCTAATTTTCGTTTCAACTTAATTGTGTTAAAATAAACCCATGAATTTTCACCGGAGAGTCGATAAAACTATGAATAGTAAGAAACAACTGTTGATTGATTTGATTGGTAAAATACCATCGCTGATTGTTGGTTTATTGTTGTTTTCAATCGCAATCTTGTTGATGCTGCACTCTAAAGTAGGAATGAGCCCTTGGGATGTCTTCCATGTCGGTATCGTGAATCATACTACGCTGAGCCTTGGTCAAGTATCGATCATCGTAGGGCTTATAATCCTCATAATAGCTTGTCTAACAGGAATGATACCTGGAATAGCGACGATTTTGAATATGTTTCTGATCGGATTCTTTATCGATCTGATCGAAAAACTAAATGTATTTTCGACACCCTCCAGTTATTTACTTCGACTGGTGATGCTGGCTGGTGGGATTGTGACAATTGGATTTGCGACATTACTTTATATGCGTGTCAATTTGGGTGCTGGTCCACGTGATATGTTGATGCAAGGATGCCTGAAATACCTAAAAAAACCAGTTTGGATGATTCGTGGAGCCATTGAAGTTACCGTTTTGACCCTCGGGTCCATCATGGGAGGACTGGTCGGAATCGGAACGGTCATCATTGCTTTAAGTGTTGGATTCTCAGTTCAATTTGCCTTCAAAGTGGGTCGTTATGATCCATCATCGGCTGTCCATATGAACCTACTGGAAATCTATCAGATATTAACGAATAAAACTTAACAAACCGAATATTGATCTACTCAGAGAGGAAGTCACAATGTCAGAACTTCGCAAACTAAAACGTGAAACAAAAAAGTCGCAATTTTCTTTTAATGAGTTTGAAAAGATCGTAGCAGACATACTTGAGAATGAACTTGTAGTGTCGATGCAACAATTCATACAACATAGCAACGTCAGTTGTTTTGAACATAGTCTTTATGTTTCCTATCGAAGTTATACGATCTGCCGTCACTTAGGATTTGATTACCGCTCGGCTGCACGGGGTGGCTTACTACATGACTTTTTTCTCTATGACTGGCATACCACCAAAGTTACATCCGGAATGCATGGTTTCAGTCATCCGGCACAAGCTCTTAAAAATGCGAATGAACACTTTGATCTCAACAAGATCGAACAGGATATTATTCTTAAACACATGTTTCCGTTGACGATGCGACTACCCCGATACAAAGAATCACTCATCGTATCGCTCGTCGACAAATATTGTTCGTTGATGGAAATCAGTAGGTTATATACTGGCAATTTCAAAAATAGTTGACTCTTCCCCTTGCCAAAAAGCACTGATTTCCTACCATAGGAAAAGAGTGCTTTTTTATTCATATGTTCAATTAATGAAAGCGAATCGTTCATCTTCGAAAATCAGTTGAAATTATTTTCTGAAAAAGATTGAAAAAATAATACGATCATCAAAAACTGTGATAAAATCAGAGACAAAAGAAAGAAGTCAGCGAGGTCTCCCATGCGCCGTATCGATTTACCCGAAAAACAAGGTTTGTATGATCCGTCCTATGAACATGATGCCTGTGGAATGGGATTTGTTGTGCGGATCGATGGAGAGAAATCTCATGACATTATTGATCAAGCACTAACTGTTCTTGAAAATATGAGTCATCGCGGTGCTAAGGGGGCTGACGAAAATACCGGAGACGGTGCTGGTATTTTAGTTCAAATTCCACATGATTTCTTTAAACGGGAATGTAATGTGCTAGGATTCGATCTACCCGAACCGGGTCTTTACGGTGTCGGTATGATCTTCGCTCATAAATATGATGAATTCAGAAAAACACAGATCGAAGCTTTTGAGAAGATCGTTCATGAAGAAGGACAACAAGTACTGGGGTGGCGTGAAGTTCCGATCGATAAGACAGTTCCAGGGGACGGAGCCCGCGCTGTCATGCCTCGTTTTATCCAGGTGTTCATCGCTAAAGATGTGAATATCAGCGATGAAATGAAATTTGAACGAAAACTATATTTGATACGCAAACGAGCAGAAAAAATAATCATCCCGATGTGTGAAGATAAAGGCGGTACTTTTTATATTTCCAGTCTTTCATCAAAGACAGTTGTCTATAAAGGAATGTTGACCTCTGAACAATTACGGGAATTCTATCTGGATCTATCTGATCTGGATTTTGTGTCAGCTTTAGGAATGGTTCATTCACGTTTTAGCACCAATACCTTCCCGAGTTGGGAAAGAGCTCATCCCAATCGTTATATCGTTCATAATGGTGAAATCAACACGATACGCGGGAATGTCAACTGGATGAAAGCACGTCAAAAGCGGATATCGTCACCCTTGTTTGATGATATTTCGAAAGTATTCCCAATCATCGATGAGAGTGGAAGTGATTCTGCGATGTTTGATAATAGTCTTGAGTTTTTACATTTGACAGGAAGATCACTTCCCGAATCAATCATGATGATGATTCCCGAACCGTGGGAAAAGAATAAATTGATGTCGCAGAAGAAGAAAGATTTTTATGAGTTCAATAACTTTATCATGGAACCGTGGGATGGTCCGGCTGCGATGGCGTTTACCGATGGTGTAGTTATCGGAGGCGTCTTGGACAGAAATGGGTTACGTCCATCACGCTATTATGTCACTCATGACGGACGAGTTATCATGTCTTCTGAAGTGGGAGTTATCGATATCAAACCTGAGAATGTGAAATACAAGGGAAGATTAGAACCGGGTAAGATGCTTTTAATCGATACATTATCGAAACGAATCATTTCAGATGATGAAATCAAAGCCACTGTCGCTGCGATTCATCCCTATGAAACCTATAAAAATACCCACATTGTTAAGTTGAATGCTTTCCCAATCGCCGATCACAGTGAAACATCAGTTCGGGAAGATCTGATCGCTCAACAAAAAGCTTTCGGGTATACCTATGAAGATATCCTTACCACCATGATTCCGATGGCAACCAAAGGAATTGATCCGCTTGGATCCATGGGAATGGATTCTCCGTTAGCGGTATTATCAGATAAACCGCAAATGTTATATCTCTATTTTAAACAACTCTTTGCGCAAGTCACCAATCCGCCGATCGATGGGATCCGAGAAGAACTGATCACTTCATCGAGTATGTTATTGGGTAATTCCGGTAATTTGATGAATCCTGATGATTCACATACCGCAAGTCTTTTTCTTGATCATCCGATCTTGTCGAATGATCAACTCCAGGTGATCAAATCATTGGATAATGAACAGTTTCGTGCTGTGACGATCTCGATTCTCTATAAGGTTAATGGAGGGTTTAAATCCATGGAACGGGCGTTGGATGCGCTCTTTAGAGAAGCCGATAAAGCAATCGAAGAGGGTGCCAATATAATTGTGTTGAGTGATCGCGGGGTTGATAAAAATCAGGCAGCGATACCGGCTCTTTTAGCGTCGGCCGGATTACATCACCATATGATACGCAAAGAGATCCGTACCAGTATCGGTATCGTACTGGAATCCGGAGAACCGCGTGAAGTTCATCATTTCTGTTGTCTGATTGGTTACGGTGTTACCGCCATCAACCCTTATATTGCCTACGAGACGCTGAAAGACCTATCCTCTAAGGTCTTACTCAATGGTATGAGTTATGATGAAGCCAAAACGAATTACGTTAAGGCGACAGTTAAAGGGGTCATGAAGATACTCTCGAAAATGGGTATTTCCACGATGCGGAGTTATCACGGAGCTCAGATCTTTGAAGCAATCGGACTGAAACGTGAATTGATCGATCGCTACTTTACAATGACACCTTCACGAATCGATGGAATCGGAATCGAGGAGATCGCAATGGAAAATCAATTACGTCACGAAAGTGCCTATGCGATTAATTCTCCTTATACGTCCACACTAGAAGTCGGTGGGTACTTCCAAAATAAAGACGACGGGGAGATCCATATGTATAATTCAGAATCAATTTATTTACTGCAACGAGCTTGCCGTGAAAATAATTATCCGTTATTCAAAGATTTCAGTAAAAAGATCAATGAAGAAAATATCTATACACTACGAAACTTATTGGATTTTAATTATAGTTTTGAAGACACTTTACCGATCGAAGAAGTGGAGTCGGTCGATGCGATCGTCAAAAAGTTCAAGACCGGAGCGATGTCCTATGGTTCACTGAGTAAAGAAGCCCATGAGTGTTTAGCGATTGCGATGAACCGTCTTGGTGGAAAAAGTAATACCGGTGAGGGTGGGGAAGACGCAAGTCGTTTCGAAAAATTACCGAACGGTGATTCTAAAAACAGTGCGATCAAACAAGTAGCTTCAGGCCGCTTCGGAGTTACCAGTAATTATCTGATACACGCTAAAGAGATCCAAATTAAAATGGCGCAAGGAGCTAAACCCGGTGAAGGGGGTCAATTACCGGCCCAAAAGGTATATCCGTCAATTGCCAAAGTACGTCATTCGATTCCGGGTGTTGAGCTGATCTCTCCTCCTCCGCATCATGATATCTATTCCATCGAAGATCTGGCTGAACTGATCAATGATTTGAAGAACGCGAATCGTGACGCTCGGATCAATGTGAAACTAGTTTCTGAAGTGGGTGTCGGAACCATCGCAGCCGGTGTCGCAAAAGGTAAAGCCGATGTCATTTTAATCAGTGGTTATGACGGCGGAACCGGGGCATCACCTCGGACCAGTATCCGTAATACCGGCTTGCCTTGGGAACTCGGACTGGCTGAAACGCACCAAACACTCGTACTCAATAAACTGCGCGATCGTGTTGTTTTAGAAGCGGATGGGAAACTATTGACGGGTTGCGATGTTGTGATTGCGGCACTGTTAGGAGCGGAAGAATTCGGTTTCGCTACCACACCCTTGATTGCGCTTGGATGTGTGATGATGCGTGTTTGTAACCTCAATACCTGTCCGGTCGGAATCGCTACCCAAGATGAGAATCTACGCAAGAATTTCAAAGGGAAACCTGAATACGTTGAGAACTTCATGCGTTTTATTGCCCAGGAAATGCGTGAGATCATGGCTAAATTGGGATTCAAAACCATCGAAGAAATGGTTGGACGTACCGATCGATTAAAATCCAAAGAAAACGTCAAACACTGGAAAGCTTCGCATCTTGATCTCTCTAAGATCTTGTATCAACCTTATGCGGGTTCAAGTGTCGGAAGATACCATAAAATCGATCAAAATCATTATTTGGAAGAATCGTTGGATATGAAAAAACTGTTGAGAATGTGTAAACCGGCGCTGGAAAATCAGAAACCGATCCGTGCCAAACTCAAAATCAATAATGTAAATCGGGTCGTCGGTACGATCATCGGAAGTGAGATCAGTAAACGATTCGGAGAGAAGGGATTACCTGAAGATACGATCAGATTAAATTTTGTCGGATCCGCCGGTCAAAGTTTCGGTGCTTTTATCCCCAAAGGAATGTCACTGGAACTCGAAGGAGATGCGAACGACTATATTGGAAAAGGACTCTCAGGTGGGAAAATCATTGTTTATCCCCCCAAAAATTCAGATTACGCACCGGAAAATAACATCTTGATTGGAAACGTTGCTTTTTATGGTGCTACCGAAGGTGAAGCCTACATCAACGGTATTGCCGGTGAACGCTTCTGTGTTCGCAATAGTGGAATACTGGCTGTTGTTGAAGGAGTAGGTGATCATGGATGTGAATACATGACGGGTGGAACAGTGATCGTCATCGGTAAAATCGGTCGTAACTTTGCGGCAGGGATGTCCGGCGGTATCGCTTATGTGTTGGATTTCGATGAAGTTTATTGTAATACAGCGATGGTCGAGTGTTTGAAAGTCACACTGCCCTCAGAAATCAAATCGATCAGAAAGTTGATTGAAAAACATGTAGCGACTACCGGTAGTCCGCAAGGATCCCGTCTCTTGCTCGACTGGGCAACGAGCGTTATGCGGTTCACTAAAGTGATCCCTAGTGATTATCGTAAAATGTTGGAAAACATCGAAGTTGCTCATCAATCCGGGTACACCGGTGAAGAAGCCTTGATGAAAGCATTTGAAGAGAGTTTCAAAGACCCCAATGCATCTAAAAAAGATCAACTTGATCCAGCCGCGTTTGCGCTAAGCTGAAAGGAGAACCAACATGGGTAAAGTTACCGGATTTTTAGATTATGGAAGAATCAATCCCGAGAAACGTCCTCCGAGCGAGCGAATCAACGATTATAATGAAATTCGACTTCCGCAAGATGATGAAGTTCTAAAGGTTCAAGGAGCTCGTTGTATGAACTGCGGAATTCCCTATTGTCACAGTGGTGTTTTATTGAATGGTATGGCTTCCGGGTGTCCACTACACAACTTGATTCCTGAATGGAATGATTTGGTCTATCAAGGTCAATGGCAAGAAGCGTATAATCGACTGACAAGAACGAACCCATTTCCCGAATTCACTGCCCGTGTCTGTCCGGCACCTTGTGAAGGTTCCTGCACCGAAGGGTATATCCTAGATCCAGTCGCAATCAGTAGTATCGAATATCAGATCATCGAAAAAGCATTCACGGAAGCTTGGGTAACACCCAATCATTCAATATCTACGACTAAAAAAGTAGCGGTTATCGGTTCGGGTCCATCTGGTCTATCAACTGCCTATTATCTCAATGCGGTCGGTCATGAAGTGACTGTCTTCGAAAGAAATGATCGAATCGGGGGTCTATTGATGTATGGCATTCCCAATATGAAGTTAGACAAACATGTGATCGATCGCAGAGTTGAATTGATGACGCAATCCGGGATCGAGTTTGTGTTAAACACCGAAATCGGTAACGACATAAGTGCTCGAGAACTCGTTGAAAGCTATGACACTGTAGTGCTATGTACAGGTGCAACGAAGCCGCGGAGCTTAGATGTTACGGGAAAAGATCTAAAAGGCGTACACTTCGCTGTCGACTTTTTGAAAGCAGCAACACAAAAGTTACTCAATGTTGATTGTTTGACGCAAAGCACGATCAGTGCTAAAGGAAAAAACGTGATTATCCTAGGTGGCGGCGATACAGGAACTGATTGTGTTGCGACAGCTATTCGCCAAGGATGCGCAAGTGTGTTTCAATTTGAAATCATGCCGGAACCTTTGTTGGAGCGTAACGAAAAAACCAATCCTTGGCCGGAATGGCCGAAGAAACTAAAGACTGATTACGGTCAAGAAGAAGCAATCGCATTGACGGGTAAAGATCCGCGAAACTATTTGATCTCTGCCAAGACGCTCATCGGAAATGAAACAGGGGAAGTCAGCGAAGTCAAAACCGTCGATATCGTTTGGGTCAAAGAATCCAGCGGTCGTTTTGTAGCACAGGAAGTTGCCGCCAGCGAGAAAACCTGGAAGGCTGATTTAGTTTTATTGGCTATGGGATTTATCGGTTCAGAGGATCTGATCGCTGATGAACTGAAACTGAACCGCGATAATCGATCTAATATTATGGCTGATTATGAACGATTCGAAACCAACGTCGATAAAGTATATACGGCGGGTGATGCCCGTAGGGGACAAAGTTTAGTGGTATGGGCCATTCAAGAAGGAAAACTCGTTGCTCGTGAAGTTGATCGTTCATTGATGGGTCATACACATCTTAAATAGATAGAAGCTCTGAGTAATCAGAGTCAGACTGTCGACAAATTGAATCGACAGTCTTTTTTGTGGTTTATCGGACAGAGCCGAAATGGTATAATTAAGACAAGGAAGTAACGCACCATGATCACAAAAACAATCCATAATCAGCCCAGTGTAAAGATGGTGATTCT
>JBBRCP010000075.1:0-8365 GCA_038204785.1 Erysipelotrichales bacterium | reverse complement strand
TGCGATTATCTTTCTCTTTGAAAGATCCGCTGCCTTCACCCTGTTTGATCCAGCGATCAAACGCGGTTGGGCTTAGTTCATACTCTCGGATGATTTCTGATCTAGGTTTTCCGTTTTCAAACAGCTTAACCATTTGGTACTTGAATTCAGTCGTATACGTTCTTCTTTCTCTGCGATTGGACATCAATAGACCTCTTTCTTTTCTTCTAAGTTTACAGGTTCCTATTTTATCTGTCCAGTTTAGTGTAGCCGATCCACAGAGTATGTTGACAGAATCTATTCACTTTTAAGGGAATAGCATCATAATAGTCAATCAAAATAAGTCTAAATTTGCTTAATTGGCTGATACGTAGTATTATAGGTCAGTGATATTGCTTATCCGGACATCATATTCCGGTACAATTGCTGAATCTGTTCAATTGCGTGTTACGATCTGAACCATGAAGATCGTAAACAACGAGACGATATCGCGCTCATCTGTGGAATATTACAGTACACAATCAGTTAACGATGAGCCGTCAATCGACGCTGCAAAAGCATGGAACAGAACTGATTCATCAAACTAAAAATTGAAGCTCAAGATAGAGACGCAATGGTTGCGTTTTTATTGTTGAGTGGTTGTCTTCACCTTCTGTTCAAGAGATTACGTTTACAATGCGCAAGGGCCAAAGATCCCCTTGGCAGAAGGAGAAATGATTTGCTATTTGAAAATCTAAATATTATATTACCTATTCAGCGTGCGCTGAAAGATGAAGGGTATACCGAAGCGACGCCGATCCAAGCGAAGACGATCCTTCCTTTATTAGAAGGAAAAGACATCTTAGGTTGTGCACAGACCGGCACAGGTAAAACGGCTGCTTTCGCTATCCCTATTCTACAAGGACTTAACGCTGAACCGAAAAGTACTTCCGGTAACCGTCAGATCAAAGCGTTAGTGTTAGCTCCGACGCGTGAACTTGCGATCCAGATCCATGAGAGTTTTGAAACTTACGGTCGCTATTTAAGTCTAAGAAGCATCGCTATTTACGGGGGTGTCTCACAGAAAGCACAAACTAATTCATTGTCCAGAGGCGTGGATATCTTGGTCGCAACACCGGGTCGTCTACTGGATCTGATCAATCAAAAATATATCAGTCTTGCCAATATCAAATTCTTTGTGTTGGATGAGGCTGATCAAATGTTGGATATGGGAATGATCTTCGATGTTCGAAGAATCATTGCATATTTACCGAAAGTACGTCAAACGATGTTCTTCTCAGCGACGATGCCGGATGAGATCGACAAACTGTCGGCCTCGATCCTTACCAACCCAATCAAAGTAGCTGTGACTCCGATCGCTTCAACGGTTGAAACGATTAAACAAGAGATCTATTACGTCAACAAGAATCAGAAGATCAATCTATTGATCCAACTGTTACGTAACCCGGAGATCGAATCAGCATTGGTCTTTTCAAGAACCAAACATGGGGCGGATAAGATCGTTAAATCATTGAGTGTGGTGGGTTACCAAGCAGCTGCGATCCATGGTAATAAGTCACAGAATGCCCGTCAATTGGCATTGGGTAACTTTAAATCCAAGAAAACCAGAATCCTTGTTGCGACGGATATCGCTGCGCGCGGAATCGATATCGATGAATTATCCCATGTTATTATCTATGATCTTCCGGAAGTTCCGGAAGCGTATGTCCACAGAATCGGACGTACCGGACGTGCCGGTCTTGGCGGAACAGCCATTTCTTTCTGTGATCAAGATGATAAATTGTTATTACGTGATATCCAAAAATTGATTAAAATCAATATACCGGTCATCGAAGGTCATCCATTTCCGATCACGGATGCGCCAACCGATCCTAAAGACAAAGCTGCACTGAAACAACAACGGATGGCTGCCAGAGGCAAACGCCCGACATCTCAGGCTGATACGAAGCGTGATAGCTCAGTTACCGCCACTCGTGCTAACGTTGCGCAGGGGAGTGCTCCTAAGGCTGCTGCGACATCGACGAAACGAAGAGATCCAAAACCATTCCAAGGGGATAGTAAGCGTTCCAGCGGTGAGAGCTCAGCTAAAAACAATTGGCAAAAAAAAGATAACGGTCGTAACTACCGTAGCGATAAGAATTCCTAATCAACAAAAAATCACACTCAATCAGAGCGTGATTTTTTTACTATAGGGTAGATACAAATAATTCGACTAAACGCTTCATCCATTCACTCATTTCCCGATCTCGATGCATTACCCAGCTGACGGTGCGTTTGATCATAAAGTCATCGATCTTGATTACTTTAAGATTACCGTCACGAAGGTCATCTTCGATCAGTTGTCGGGGTAATAAGGAATAACCGAGCCCTGCTTTAACAGCCAATTTGATTGCATCGATCGAAACACTGCTCCAAATAACATTCATACGGCCTGAAGTTGAGGCAAATGCTTCATCTAAGATACTGCGTGTATTACTCGTAGGTTCGCGCAGAATCAGCGGAAAGTTCTGAATCTCGCTCACAGTGATATGTTCATAGGGACAATCGATCGAAGCAACCAACTGGTATTCATCGGTGTAGATCACATTGGAATTCAACTTAGGATGATGACTCATCCCCTCAATGATTCCGATATCAACGATATTATCGAGCACTTTTTGTTCAATGTCGGGTGATTTCTCGATTTCGACAGTAATACTCAATTTAGGATATTCTTCTTGTAACACTTTAACCACATGAATAAACTTCCCTGATGAAGCAGCGATACCGGCTCCTAAACGTAGAGATTGTCTGAAATCAGCTTCTTTCATACTGGTATCTAATTTATCTAACTCCAAGAGTACATGTTGGGCCATCAGATAGAGGTGTTGACCCGCCGGAGTGATATACAAACGATTGGACAAACGATCAAATAAACTGACTTGGTAGTAAACTTCGAGATCCTTCAATATCAAACTGACAGCCGGCTGCGCCATATGTAGGTTGATGGCTGCTTTACTGACACTTCCGGTTTCAGCAACTTCATGGAATACGCGTAGTTTTCGTAACATTTTGATCCTCCTTTGATTATATGAATATCATATGGATTTTCCGAATTATATATAGTATACTCCAAATTCGTACACTTTACTATGATAGAGTGATTTTAGTTTCGATGGAATTCAACTCATATTCATCACGAATAAAAGTTATTCGTCAACAAAGTAAATAGTCAAAATCGCCTTTATATAAAGGCGATTTTACACATAGTCATATCTAAAAAGCTAGATAAATAAGTTTTATAACGAGAGTAAAATAGCAACATGAAAATATTTACATAAAATGAAACTATATACATTATATGAAAATTTGATGAAATAAACCGTTGACTAACGCTTTCATAAAAGTTAGAATAAGTTAAACTTCAAGGAGGTATATACATGAGAAAGTACATCGCAAAACGAATTGGCTTAATGATACTTTTACTCATCGGTGTATCCTTCATCGTTTTTGCGAGTTTGTATCTGTCACCGGGTGATCCTGCCGAGCTTGTCGCAGGTGCCAGTGCTACACCGGCAGATATCGCACGTATGCGGGTATTTTTAGGATTAGATAAACCATTCCTGGTTCAGTACTTCATCTATTTCAAGAATCTGTTGGTCGGTAACTTCGGTACTTCACTGGTAACACGTCAACCTATCTTGAAAGAATTATTGGTCCGTTTACCGAACACGTTGAACTTAGCGACAGCCTCCATGATCGTTGCCTGTGTGTTTGGTATACCGGCTGGAATTCTAGCGGCTATATATAAGGATACATGGATCGATAATGTGTTGACCACAACCTCACTGGCGGGGATCTCGATTCCCAACTTCTGGTTGGGTGCCATGTTGATCTTGTTGTTCTCGGTAACCCTTCGTTGGCTACCGACGGGTGGAATGTCACAGCCGTTTTGGACACCGATCGGATTTAAACAAGCGATCTTGCCCTCAATGGCGTTAGGGTTCTCAGTTGCTGCCAGTTTTATGCGGGTTGGAAGAAGTGCGATGTTGGATGTACTGCAATCCGATTATATCCGAACGGCACGTTCAAAAGGATTAAAAGAAAATAAAGTCATCATCGTTCATGCCTTGCGTAACGCGTTGATTCCGATCATCACGATCTTCGGTACCAGTTTCGGCGGTCTACTCGGAGGAGCCATCGTAACGGAACAGGTATTCGTTGTTAATGGAATCGGAACGTATCTGATCTCTTCGATCAGTATGCGAAATTATCCGGCTGTTCAAAGTACGGTACTGGTAATCGCTGCCTTCTTCATCGTCGTGAACTTGATCGTTGATGTCATTTATGTCTTCATCGACCCGAGGATCAGTTATGAGTAATACCCTTCCATTGAAACGAGAAAATCGGTTAGCGAAAGCTTTCCAAAAACTATTACAGAATAAATTAGCGACGTTTGCCTTCTTCTTCTTGATCTTCGAGATCCTCATTATTATTTTAGCACCGCTTCTAGTTCCCTTCGATCCTACCAAGACAGATATCTCGATTCGTTTAGCTCCCGGATTTTGGGCGATGAGTTCACCTAAATTTGTGGCAGGACATTTCTTGGGTACCGATCACTTAGGCCGAGATGTGCTGTCACGCCTTCTAATGGGAGGACAGATCTCCTTATCAGTAGGGTTTGTGGCAACGGGTATCGGATTGGTATTTGGCGTCACACTCGGTTTACTCGCAGGCTTCTATAAATCCCTCGATAACGTCATCATGCGCTTCATGGATCTGCTCTTTACCTTTCCGGGTATTCTACTGGCCATGCTGATCGTAGCGATGTTGGGTGTCAGTACGATCAATGCGACGATCGCTATCAGTATCTGGTCGATTCCGGGATTCGCTCGCATGGTTCGAGGTAGAGTATTGTCGATCAAAGAAGAAGACTATATTCTCGCAATCCGTTCGATCGGCGCCAGTAACTTCCGTATCTTATTTCACCATATCCTGGCCAATTGTATGCCCTTGATCATTGTTATATCGACCATGCGGTTAGCCAGTTCCATTATGTCGATTGCCACGCTTAGCTTTTTGGGTTTAGGTTCTCCGCCGCCGAATGCGGAATGGGGAGCGATGATCGCGAGTGCCAGAGATTACATGTGGCAGGCACCCAGCCTCATCATTATTCCGGGGATTGTGGTTATGATCACGGTCATAAGTTTCAATATCGTAGGGGACAAGTTAAGAGATATTTTAGATCCAAGTATGAAAGAAAACAACTAGGAGGAAAGAAAATGAAAAAGTTTACCACAAAGTTTTTAGCCGTATTGGTAACGTTGCTTGTGATTACCGGATGTTCGGGAAAAACAACAGCGAAAACCGCCGTTGATCCATCTCTGAGGGTCATCATCAATGCCGCACCGTCAGGCTTCTCACCATTAAAAACCAATGACGTTGCATCGACCTACATCAATGCGCAGATCTATGAAACGTTATATCGCAGAAGTTTAGACGGAAGTAAGTATGTACCCTTATTGGCCACAGCTGAACCGGTCTGCAGTACCGACGGACTGACATGTACAATCACACTGCAGAAGAACGTTAAATTCCAAGATGGTACACCGTTCAATGCGGCGGCTGTCAAGTATACCTTGGATAAAATCAAAGATCCTAAATACGGTTCGGCCCGTGCGTCGATTGCCGCATCTATTAAAGAAGCGATCGTTGTTGATGAAACTACACTTAAATTAAACCTATCTTATCCGGATGGCGTACTGTTAGCTAAATTGGCTCATACCAATTCAGCCATCATATCTCCGACGGCTGATGCGGCTGCTGACTTGATGGTAAAACCAGTCGGAACCGGACCTTACACGTTTGTTAGTTACACATCCGGCAGTGAAGTTAAATTGACCCGTAATACAACTTATTGGGGCAAGAAACCGAATGTCAAAGATGTTACGATCTCAATCGTTAAAGAAGATGCGACAGCGATCTCGCGTTTAGAAACAGGTGAAGCAGACTTTGTTGCCGCTGTTCCTGTTCAACAAGTAGACCGTGTTAAATCACTGACCAATTCAACGCTATATACAAAAGAAGGCGGCGCTATCACGTACTTGGCAGTCCGTGTCAATTCTTCGATCAATGCCGTCACAACGAATCTGGATTTCAGAAAATCCATCTCTTATGCGATCAATCGTCAAGCGTGGGTCGATTCACTGAATGGTTATGCCGTTTTCTCGGCTAGTGTTCTGGGACCGAAGATCTTCGGTTATACAGCTGCTGCCGAAAAATTCGGCTACTCGTTCGACTTAGCCAAAGCCAAAGCATTAGTTACTGCCGGTGGTTTCGGTGCCGAACCTCTTGTCTTTACCTTTTCGAACACATCGATGAATACCGCATTGGCTGAACTTGTTCAATCAAACTTAAAGGAAGCCGGCTTTACCAATGTTAAGTTGAATCCGTTGGAATTCGCAACGTACTTAACTGAAACCAAAGCAGACAAAGCCTTCGATATCGGTTTATTTGCTTGGTCAAACGTTACCGGTGACGGTTCTGAAATGTTGGAACCAAACTTCTCGACGACCGGCGTCAACCGTGTTCGCTACAACAATACCGAATTCGAAACGTCAGTTCAATCCAGTAAAACAACCTTAGATAAGGTGAAACGTACAGAATTCTTAGAAGCTGCCAATAAGATGATTTTGAATGATGCGATCGTTGTTCCTCTATATAACAGTTTCCTGATCTACGCAGCCTCCAAAAAGGTTCAAAGTGTTGAGATGGATCCGGGTGGAATCTTCTATATCTCTGATTTCACAATGACTGAATAAAAGAGTAAGAAAGCAGGTGTCCTGATGGCCAAAGTGTTAGAAGTCAATCATTTAGTCGCTACCTTTGAAATCGCGAAAAAAGAATATCAAGTTCTTCGTGATCTCTCCTTCTACGTCGATCGCGGTGAAACACTGTGTATTGTCGGTGAGAGTGGTTGCGGTAAGAGTGTTACTACGTTGGCTGTCATGGACCTGCTTCCCAATAATGGAAGAATCGTATCAGGGAGTATCAAACTCAATGATACGGAATTAGTTGGAATGGGCAAGAAGGAGAGAGCCGGTTATCGTGGAAGTCATATGGGAATGGTATTCCAAGAACCCATGACTGCTCTCAATCCTCTGCTTACGATCGGTCATCAATTAACTGAATCAATCATTTTACATCGTAAAGTAAACAAAAAAGAAGCGTATGAGATCGCCATCGAATATATGAAAAAAGTAGGCATGTCCAATCCCGAAGAACGGATGAAACAGTATCCGTTTCAACTCAGTGGCGGGCTTCGTCAACGAGTGTTGATTGCCATGGTCGTCTCGGTCAATCCTGAACTATTGATCGCTGATGAACCGACGACTGCTTTAGATGTTACGATACAGAAACAAGTTTTACAAATCATTCATAAATTGAAAATGGAAATGGATGCAGGTGTCTTGTTTATCACGCATGATTTAGGTGTTGTGGCCGAGATTGCCGATCGCGTCATTGTTTTATATTCAGGAAAGAAAGTAGAAGAAGGAAGGGTCACCGATATTTTCGATCACCCGCGGCATCCGTATACGATCGGTTTATTGAATGCCGTACCCAATGTCGATTTAGATACCTTTGAGATCAAGCCGATTCCGGGAACATTCCCGAGTTTAACGGATGACATCAAGGGATGTCGTTTCCATCCGCGTTGTACACTTGCCGGTGAAAAGTGTCGTAACGAAGTACCGGGTGAGACAGTTATCGGAGAAGGTCATTTGGCAGCGTGCTTTCACGTCGAGGAGGAAGAAAATGAACGGAACCAGTGAGAAGAAAGTTATCTTGCAACTTCGTAAGTTAAAAAAGAGCTTCCCAATCAAACGCGGTGTTCTTTTACGAGCACTCAATGATGTTAGTTTTTCGATTTATGAGGGTGAAAAGTTCGGTGTCGTCGGTGAATCCGGTTGCGGAAAATCAACGCTTGGACGAGTTATCTTACAGTTGTATAAACAAACCAGCGGATCTTGTGTCTATTACGGTAAATCGTTTGAAGATATCAATCCTGCTTATGTGAAGAAAGAAATCACCAAGCTTCCTACTTACCAAAAGAAAGCCGGAGAATATTATAATGAGAGCGTTAAAATGGATCTGAAGATCTCGGAACTGGAAAGCCAAAAGGCTTCTTTTGATGCTGAAGGTAACAGTAAAGACGCAAAAAAACAAGATAAAATAAGTAAACAGATCGATTTATTAAGTTACAAATCGAAAGAGTTAAAAAAGAATGCGTCGCGGCAATTACGTGAAGGATCTCGTACTATCGGCTCGTTGATATTATGTGAGAATCTCAAAGAGATCCAAACACTTTTTGAACAATCTTATTCATATACAACCAAAGTTCATTTAT